>NZ_DASZBY010000023.1:0-33798 GCF_035943795.1 Aliidongia sp.
CCGGAAGAGGCTACGCCGTATTCCAGCCGAATTTCCGGGGCTCGGGAGGCTTCGGAACCGTGTTCCGCGATGCCGGCTTCGGCGAATGGGGCCGCAAGATGCAGACCGACATCTCGGACGGTGTCGCAGAGCTGGCGCGCCAGGGCACGATCGACGATCATCGTGTCGCGATCGTCGGCGTCGGCTACGGCGGCTATGCAGCCCTTGCCGGCGTCACGGTCCAGCATGGACTCTACCGATGTGCCGTGTCCTACGGCGGCATTTCGGACCTCAACGCCCTGCTGAGCTTGAAAGCCGGCACCGATGGCTCGGAGCGCCGGCAGAACGACAGTATCTCCGTGCGCACGCTTCATCGGTACATGGGCACGGAAACGAACGGCAGTTCCGCCGTCGACGCTCTTTCTCCCATGAAGCGGGCCGCGGATGCGGATGCTCCGATCCTGCTGATGTATGGCGCGGACGATACGGTCGTTTCGCCGCGCCAGAGCGAGAGCATGGCCCAATCGCTGAAGGCGAACGGCAAGCCGGTCGAACTCGTCGCCATCAAGAATGAGGACCATTGGTTGTCCAGGGGGCCGTCGCGCATCGAGGTGCTGCGCGGCGCCATCGAGTTCGTCGAGAAACACAACCCGGTGAGGGTGACCCAATAAGCCCAGCTTTCGGGGGAGCGGTGACCCGATCGGGTCACCGCAAATCGTCAGGCGAGCACTGCCTCGGCGACGGCACGGCCGACCGCTGCCAGCGTTGCGTTGCGGTGCTCCGGCGGCGCCTTGGTGTTGGTCAAGTAGATCGACACCAGGATCGGCGCGCCGTCCGGCGGCCAGACCAGGCCGACATCGTTGGTCGAGCCGCGTTCGCCCGATCCCGTCTTGTCGGCGACGCGCCAGCCGGGCGGCAACCCGGCCCGCAGCCGCGCATCGCCGGTCTTGTTGGCCTGCAGCCAGCGAACCAGTTGGTCGCGCGATGAAGCAGACAGGAAATCGCCCTGCGCCAGCCGTCGCAGGTTGGCCAGCATGGCAACGGGCGTCGTCACGTCGCGCGGATCGCCCGGCGTCGCTTCGTTCAGATCCGGCTCGATCCGATCCAGTCGGGTGACCAGATCGCCCAGCGAGCGGGCGTAGGCGGTCAGGGCCGCGGGACCGCCGAAGCTGCGCAGCAGCAGGTTGCCGGCGGTATTGTCGCTATAGTCGATCGCCGCCGCGCAAAGCTCACCGAGCGTCATGCCGTCTCCGCCCGTGCGGTCCTTGGTGATCGGCGAATTCACCACGACGTCGGACGCCTCGAACCGGACGCGCCGGTCGAGCTGCTCGCGCCCGGTATCGACCCGCGTCAGTACCGCGCCGACCGCCAACAGCTTGAAAGTGCTGCACATCGGGAACCTCTCGCCGGCGCGATGCCCTGAGCGGACGCCGGTGCCGGTATCCAGTACGGCGACGCCAAGCCGGCCGCCGCTCTGTGCCTCGATCGCCGCCAATCGGCCGGCGAGCCAGCCGAAGCCGCCGTCGGCCGCCCGGCCCAGGCGAGACAGGCCGCCGGTCAGCACCGCGCCTGCCGCTGCCGCACTGGTGTTTTTCATCAACTGTCGTCTGGTCAGCATTCCACGCTCCTTGTCAAAGCGAGCGGAAGGTGGCGCGGCGGCCGACCGCTTGACAAATGATGATAAATCCGGCGACCCATTAGAAAATTTTGTCGGTAACTCCATGCTGCGATCTCAAGTGCCGCTCAATGCCCTCCGCGCCTTCGAGGCGTCCGCTCGCCATTTGAGCTTTACCAAGGCCGGCCTCGAGCTGTGCGTGACCCAGGCGGCGATCAGCCACCAGATCCGCAGCCTTGAGGAAATTTTGGGGGTCCGCCTGTTTCGCCGGCTGCCGCGGGGCCTCGCGCTCACCGACGAAGGTTCGGCGCTGATCCCGGCGCTCGAAGAATCGTTCGACCGTATCCAGGCGACGCTGGACCGGTTCGAGAACGGCCATTTCCGCGAAGTGGTCACGGTCGGCGCAGTCGGCACCTTCGCCAGCGGCTGGCTGCTGCCGCGGCTACCGACGTTCCACGCGGCCCATCCCTACGTCGACCTGCGTCTATTGACCAACAACAACCGCGTCGATCTGGCCGGCGAAGGTCTGGACTACGCGATCCGGTTCGGCGATGGATCCTGGCACGGCACCGAAGCGGTGCCGCTGTTTCCCGCGCCCTTGTCGCCGGTCGCCACGTCCGAGATCGCGATGCGGCTGCGAACACCCGCCGACCTCGGCCAGGAGATACTGCTGCGATCCTATCGGGCGGACGAATGGGCGCGTTGGTTCGCCGCCGCCGGTTTCGCCGGTCCGACGCCGCGCGGCACGGTGTTCGATTCCTCGATCACCATGACCGATGCTGCGGCCCAGGGGCTTGGCGTGGCACTGGTCCCGGTCCGGATGTTCGCCCACGCACTGGCCGACGGCCGCCTGGTCCGACCGTTCGATGCCGAAATCACCACCGGCGCCTATTGGCTGACCGCTTTGAAATCCAGGCGCAAGACCGCGGGGATGCAGGCCTTCAGCAACTGGCTGCTGCGAGGGGTGGGCTAAGGCGAGGAGAGGCGCTGCAGCGGCTCCGACGCGGTCGGGTCGCCCAGGTCGAGCGCCTTGCGATACCATTCGATCGCCTTGTCCGGCTCGCCCCGGGCGCCGACCACGCCCAGACGCGTCAGGGCCAGGGGATCGTAGGTTCGAGCAACAGCGGTCGCCGCCTCGGCACTGCCGGCCCGGCTCGCCTGCAGATAGAACAGGCGAGCCGCCGCGAAGTCGCCGTTGGCGAGCAGGGCATCGCCCCGGGCAATCAGCATTCCCACGGGGATCGCCGGTGCGGAGGGCGCCTCAACACCCGCCCGCCGCGGGATCGCCGGCACAGCGGCCGGCGCGACGGCAGACACGACGGCAGGGGGTGGCGGCTCCGGCGCGGCGGTTGGGGTGACGGGCGGTTCGACGACGGCCGGCGCCGGGACGATCACCTCGGCGAGGATGGGCGCGGCGCTTGGCGCTTCCGTGGGGATGACGACCGGCGGGACCTCGGCAACCGGCGGCAGCGCCACGGGCACCGGGATCGGCACGGCCGGTGGCGCCGCGACGGCGACCTGCTGCGACATCAGAAGGCCCAACGGCAGGGGCCAATCGAGCACCCAGACCAGGCAGCCGAGAGCTGCAACGACGAAGACCGGCAATCCCAACCGCAGCATTCGCCGGCGGCCAGGCGTCGGTTGGTCGGCATCGACCGCCTCCGTCTCTCTCAGCGCGAGCACCGTCCTCGCCGGCGGTTCGGCGAGGACGAGCCGGGGAGGACGTTCGGCCGCCGCCAATTTGGTGATGGTCGTCCGGCGAGCGCCGGGCGGTAGGACCGGCTCCGTCGAAGGCTCGATCCGGTCTGGCAGATCCCGCACCACGGGGCGCAGCGCGCGCCGGGCGAGATCGAGCATATGGCCGGGATTGCCATCGGCCTCGGCGGCGACCGTCCGGATCGCCGCGTCGGACAGCCGATCGGGGTCGTCGAGCCCTTCGACCTGCAGCCGAAACCGCAGGAACGGCGCCACGGCGTCGCCACGCCACGGCGCCAATTCGACGACGACGGGCGCGCCCCAGTGATTGCGGACATGGCCGGCGTCGATGACTTCGGCCACCGTCTCGCGGCCGGCGAACAGGATGCGATGACTGGGCAACACGCCGGACGAACCGCTCGACGCGGCCACCAGCTGCTCGATCAGGGCAGGTGACACCGCCTCCGCCCGATCGACGATCACCAGATCGTTGCCCGGCCGTACCGGCTCCCACGCATCGGCATCTCCGCTCGCAAGATCCCAGGCGCCCGCGGCGAAGCTCCGACGACAGGCCGCGACCACATCGTCCAGCGCCAGATCGGGTCGCCCCTCGACGCGCGCCACGCCATAGCGCTGGGTCAGGCGCAGGGCGATCTGATCCGCCAGCGCGGTTTTGCCGCTACCGGCAGGTCCTAATAGAAAGACCGGCCGCCCCAAACCCAGCGCCAGTGTAACGTCGTCCAAATTTTCGCGCAAAAATGGCGCGTCGAAAAATCGCACGGCCGGGCCGTCCGATGTAAAGGACCGATTCTCATCGTCAGGCCGATGGTCGACCATCGTCAACTCACCTCATTTAAAGGTCGAGTACGGGTTCGCCGAGCCGCTTGTTAATTCAGATTACGCTGATACCGCAAACTTAACTTGCAGTCCACGATATTTCAACAGATAAGAGAGTGGTAATCTGCAATCGTTTCTTAATCCTGACTTTCCCGCGACTATAGGGGATTGGAATGAGATGGATCGTGCGACTCGTGCTGGCGATCGGCATTCTGGGGCCGCTCGGCACGGGAGCGTCGGCGCTGGCCGACGATCCGAAAACGCTCGCCAAGCAGGGCGGGATCGGTGTGGTGGCCGGCGGCATCGACGGTACCTACCTGCGGATCGCGTCGGACCTGAGCGCGGTGCTGGATGCCGGCGGCACGCTGCGGGTGCTGCCGATGATCGGCAAGGGATCCGTCCAGAATCTCTATGATCTGCGCTATCTGCGCGGTGTCGACATCGCGATCGTCCAGTCCGATGCGCTGACTTTCCTGCGCCAGGATCCGAAGAATGCCGACGTCTTCGACCAGATCCGCTACGTGACCAAGCTCTATAATGAGGAGTTCCATATCCTCGCGAGCCGGGACGTGCAATCGGTCGAGGACCTGAAAGGCCGCAAGGTCAATACCGATCTGGACGGCAGCGGGACCGGCATGACCGCCGGCATCGTCTTCAAGTCGCTGGGCATCCCGATCGAGGAAAGTCACCTGGGCCAGAACGACGCGCTGGCGGCCCTCGCCGCCGGCAAGATCGACGCCGCCATCTTCGTCGTGGGCAAGCCGGCCAAGCTGTTCTCGACGCTCGACGCCGCCCAGGGCCTGCATTTCATCACCGTGCCGCAGAACCCGGCGCTGCTGGCCACCTACCTTCCGGCGCAGCTGGGCCACGAGGACTATCCGACCCTGATCGCGGAAGGTGCCCCGATCGATACCGTCGCGGTCGGCGCCGTCATGGCGATCTACAATCTGCCGCCGAACACCGAGCGCTATGCGCGGGCGGGCAGCTTCGTCGAAAGCTTTTTCGGCTCGTTCGACAAGTTCCTGGTGGCGCCGCGCCATCCGAAATGGCGCGAAGTCAACCTGGCCGCCGACCTGCCCGGCTGGCGGCGCTTCGATCCGGCCACCGAATGGCTGCGTCGCCACGGCAAGAGCCCGTCGGCCGCGGCCGACGCGGAATTGCGCCGTGCGTTCGACGTCTATCTGGATCAGCAGGCCAAGCAGACGGCCAGCCCGTCGCCGTCGGTCGAGCAGAAGGCAGTGTTGTTCGAGCGGTTCCAGCAATGGCAGAAGGTGAATGGCGCACCGGCACCGGTCGCGGCAAAACCCCATGGACCGGTCGTGCCGCCGTCGGTCCGCGCGGCACCGCCCGGCGGGCTGGCCCCGGCCCCGGCCGCATCGCCGCCGGGCTGAACCAGGGAACACGATACCGGCCAGCCGGTTTCCGGCATTTCCCTGGGCGCCCCGCCTCGGCTAGACTGCACGCCATGCGGTCCGAGGACGCCTTCCGGAGAAACCATGCTCGACGCCCTGCGCGATTCCACCCCACCCAAGACCATTCGCCTTGCCGAGTACCAGGTCCCGGATTTCCTGATCGATACGGTCGATCTCGTCTTCGAGCTTGACGAGGATCATGCGACGGTCAAATCGCGCCTCGGCATACGCCGCAATCCGGCATCGGGGAACGGCAGCAAGCCGCTCAGGCTCGATGGCGAGGCGCTGACGCTGATTTCGGTCGCGCTCAACGGCGACGCTCTGGGCTCCAACCGCTACCAGGTCGATGGCCAGTCGCTGACCATCCCCGACGCACCGCGCGAATTCACGCTCGACATCGAGACGCGGATCGAGCCGCAAAACAACACGGAGCTGTCGGGTCTCTACAAGTCCGGCGGCAATTTCACGACCCAATGCGAGGCCGAGGGGTTCCGTCGCATCACGTATTTCCTCGATCGGCCCGACGTCATGGCGCGCTACACAACGACCATCGTCGCCGACGCGAAGCGCTATCCCGTGCTGCTGTCGAACGGCAACCCGACGGACAGCGGCGTCAGTTCCCACGGCCGTCACTGGTCGAAATGGCAGGATCCGCATCCGAAGCCCAGCTACCTGTTCGCCCTCGTCGCGGGCGATCTGGTCGGCACGCGCGACGAACTCACCACCCGGTCGGGGCGGCGCGTCGACCTCGCCATCTGGGTCCGGCGCGGCGACGAGGATAAATGCGGCCATGCCATGGAGGCGCTGAAGGCCTCGATGCGCTGGGACGAAGAGGTGTTTGGCCTGGAATACGACCTCGACGTGTTCAACATCGTAGCCGTGTCCGACTTCAACATGGGTGCCATGGAGAACAAGGGCCTCAACATCTTCAACACCAAATACATCCTGGCGAAGCCCGAAATCGCGACCGACACCGACTACGAGGGCATCGAGACGGTCGTGGCGCACGAGTATTTCCATAATTGGACCGGCAATCGCGTGACCTGCCGCGACTGGTTCCAATTGTCGCTGAAGGAAGGGCTGACGGTCTTCCGCGACCAGCAATTCTCGGGCGACCAGGGCAGCCGTGCGGTCAAGCGCATCTCCGACGTGCGCTCGTTGCGCGCCCGGCAATTCACCGAGGATTCAGGCCCGCTCGCCCATCCGGTGCAACCGGGCAGCTACATCGAAATCAACAATTTCTATACCGCGACCGTGTACCAGAAGGGTGCCGAGGTCGTGCGCATGATCCACACGCTGCTGGGACCCGAGAATTTCCGCAAGGGGATGGATCTCTACTTCCTGCGGCACGACAACGACGCCGTACGGATCGAGGATTTCGCCGCCGCGATGCAGGATGCGAGCGGCATCGACCTCACCCGCTTCAAGCGCTGGTACGGACAGGCGGGCACGCCGGAAGTGACCGTGACGGAAGCCTGGAACGCCAAGGCCGGCACCTACGACCTGACCCTGCGCCAGGAAACCGGGCCGACGCCGGGTCAACCGGACAAGCAGCCCCTGGTCATCCCGATCGCCGTCGGGCTGCTCGACAAGAAGGGTGCCGAACTGCCGATCCGGCTCGACGGCGAAGCAAAGGGCCGCAAGGGCACGCGCCTGTTGACGCTCGAGGAGACCGAGCAGACCTTCCGCTTCGCCGGCCTCAAGGCCCGGCCGATCCCGTCGCTGTTGCGCGGCTTTTCGGCGCCGATCAAGTTGAAGGGCGTGCCGCTGGAGCAGTTGAAGCATCTGGCGGCCCACGACACCGATCCGTTCACGCGCTGGGAGTCCGGCCAGCAGGTCGCCATCACCCTGCTGCTCGACCTGATCGCGGCCTATCGACGGGGCGAGACGTTGACCGTGCCGCCGGATTTCCTGGCGGCCCAGGCCGCCACGCTGGCCCAGAACGACGGCGATCCCGCCTTCCGGGCCGAAGCGCTGATCCTGCCGGGCGAGGCATTCCTGGCCGACCAGATGGCCGTGGTCGATGTCGAGGCGATCCATGCCGCCCGCGAATTCCTGCGCGCCGAGATCGGCCGCCATCTCGAAGCGGCGCTGACGGAGACCTATGCGGCCCTCGACGATACCGGGCCGTTCAAGGCCGACGGCGCATCGATCGGCCGGCGCGCGCTGAAGAACGTGGCGCTCGCCTATCTGGCGGCGACCCGGACCCCCGTCGCGATCAAGCGCGTCGAGACCCAGTTCCAGGCCCAGCGCAACATGACCGACGTGCTGGCGGCGCTGCGCATCCTGGTCGACGTAGAAGGACCGCCGCGCGAGACCGCGCTCGCTGCCTTCTATCGGCGCTGGGTGGATGAAGGCCTGGTCATCGACAATTGGTTCCAGATCCAGGCGATGTCGTCGCTGCCCGGCACGATCGACCATGTCCGCCTGCTGACCCAGCACCCGGCGTTCGACGTGAAGAACCCGAACCGCGCCCGCGCACTGATCGCCGGCTTCGCCATGGCGAACCCGTCGAAATTCCACGATGCCTCGGGCAGCGGCTACGCGTTCCTGGCCGACCAGGTCATCGCGCTCGACCCGATCAACGCCCAGATCGCCGCGCGCATGGTCGTGCCGCTCGGCACCTGGCGCCGCCAGGACGAAGCGCGCCAGGGACTGATGAAACAGGCGCTCGCACGCGTACTCGCGACCGAGAACCTGTCGAAAGGCACATTCGAAATGGCGACGAAGAGTCTGGGGTAGGTCCCGACGCCAGGGCTTACTGGGGCGCAGCTTCCGGCACCGGGACCGGTGCGGCAACCGCAGCCGGCGGCGGCGCGGGCTCGGGTGTCAGCGCCGTCGGTGGAGCGGTCGTCTCGGGCGGTGGTGCCGAGATGTTGGGCGGCGGCAGTGGCTCCACCGTGGTGGCCGCGGGCGGCAGGACGACGGGGGTCGGTGGGGCTGACGGCTTTTCCTTCTCGTCGGCCTTGTCCTTGTCGGCCGGCTTGTCCTTCGCCGACGGCGGGTCCTTGGCGACCGAATAGTCGGGGATGATACGCGCCTGGTTGCCGGTGATGACCAGCACCTTCTGGCCGAGCGGGATCGGCTGCGGCTCGCGCTGGGTCACCGACAGCAAGTCGCCGTTCGGCTTCTGGACGATATATTCCCAGCCGGTGGTGTCGGCGGTAGCGTGCTCGATGCCGGTGCCCAGGATGCTGCCGACGATTCCGCCGCCGACCGCGCCCAGCGCGGACGCCGTGCTGGACGGTCCGGCCTGCGAACCGAGGATACCGCCGGCGGCACCGCCGGTCACGGCACCCACCGTACCCGCGGCACTGATGTTGACCTGACGGAAGCCCACGACGACGGCGGTTTCGACCTTGTTGGCCTGCTGCACTGCCGCGGCATTGTAGGTATTGGGTGAATAGTCGGGCGCACAGCCGCCGAGGGCCGCGAACGCGACCAGGGACAGGCCGAATTTCAATGATTGCGACAAGAGGATCATCCGCGTCAGGAGCCAGCCGCTTGATAAGCGATCTGGCCGGAGGTGTCACCGGACAATCTGACGATAGAATTGCGGAGGGAATATGGCCGCAGGCGCTTTTTACGTCGTAAAATTATCCGATCTGCCTTGAACGAACCGGCGGGTCCCTTTTCACTGTCGCTTCGTCCTCGTGAAATGCCGGAGCGTGCCCCATGTCCACCCCCACCCGCCCGTTCGGTCCGCTGGCCGGCCTGAAAGTGATCGAACTCAGCCATGTCATGGCCGGGCCGACATGCGGTCTGATGCTGGCCGACATGGGTGCCGACGTGATCAAGGTCGAGAAGATCCCGGGTGGCGACGACACGCGCCGGTCTGTGCCGCCGTCGATCGGGGGCGAGTCCGCGGCTTACTTGATGATGAACCGCAACAAGCGCGGCGTGGCCCTCGATCTCAAGACCGAGGGCGGCAAGCGGGTGTTACGCCGCCTGCTGGCCGATGCCGACGTAGTGACCGAGAATTACCGGCGCGACACCATGGCCAGGATGGGTTTCGGCTATGACGCGCTGAAGGCGGACAACCCGCGCCTGATCTATTGTTCGATCTCCGGCTTCGGCCGGACGGGTCCCTATGCCGACCGAGGCGGCTTCGACCTGGTCGCCCAGGGCATGAGCGGGCTCATGAGCATGACCGGTGAAGGGCCGGGCCGGCCGCCGATCAAGATCGGCGCCCCGGTCACCGACATCACGGCCGGCCTGCTCGCCTGCATGGGCATCCTGGCGGCGCTCAACCACCGGCACGCGACCGGCCGGGGCCAGATGGTCGACACTTCGCTGTTCGAGGCCGGCATCACCCACACCTATTGGCAATCCGCGATCGCCTTCGCGACGGGAATGGCCCCGCAGCCGATGGGCTCGGCCCACCCGCTGAACGCGCCGTACCAGGCGTTCCAGACCGCCGACGGCTGGATCACGGTCGGCGCCGCCAACCAGCCGAACTGGCTTCGGCTGATCGAGGTGCTGGGCACGCCGGAACTGGCGGAAGACATGCGCTTCCGCACCAATCCGGACCGCATGGCGCATCTGGCCGAGTTGGAGGTCGAACTGACCGCCCGGTTCCGCCGCCATTCGTCGGCCGAATGGCTGGACCGGCTCGATGCCGCGGGCATGCCGGCCGGACCGGTTCTCGACGTCAACCAGATGCACGAGGACCCGCAGGCCCTGGCACGCGCCATGATCGTCGAGACCGAACATCCGGTCGCCGGCCCGGTCAAGGCGCTGGGCCTGCCCGTGAAATTTTCCGACAGCCCCGGCGGCAGCGTCCGTCCTGCGCCGCTCTATGGTCAGCACACGCGCGAAATATTGCTGGAACATGGCTTCGACGCGGGCGAGATCGATGCGCTCGCGGCGGCTGGTGCGATCCGTGCCGGCGGCACGCCCTGACGCGCTGCGCGCTATCAATTCGCGAGGCGGCTGCTGGGTTCCAGGAATAATTTCGCCTCCGATATTGGTACGAAACCCGGAAACACGCGTTCTATTTCCTGTGATGTCACTGACCGGCATCGAAGGAGGAATGATGAACAAGGACCGCATCGAGGGCGCTGCCAAGGAAGCCAAGGGCGCCGTCAAGGAAGCCGTCGGCAAGGCCACCAACAGCCCCAAGACCGAGATCTCCGGCAAGGCCGACAAGGTCGAAGGCAAGGTCCAGAACGCCTACGGCAAGGCCAAGGACGCGATCAAGCATTGAGCCGCCGGCTGTTGGCGCGCCTCGGTCCCAACCGGGACCGGGGCATTTTCGCCCAAGAACGAGAAGGAAGCTTCCCATGCGTATCAGGATGATGGCGGTTGCGGCCGTCCTGGCTGCCCTCCCCCTTTCCCATCAGGCGTTCGCCCAGGGCGCGCCGCAGACGGTCAGCCTGGTCAAGGTCGACGTGGCGCCGCTCGCGACCGGATTCCGGGCCTCCAAGGTGATCGGCGCGTCCGTCGTCAACGACGCGAACGAGTCGATCGGCAAGATCGACGACGTCATCATCAGCAGCGACGGCAAGGCGCCGTTCGCCGTGATCTCGGTCGGCGGGTTCCTGGGCTTGGGCTCGAAGCTCGTCGTGGTGCATTACGACAATCTACGTTTCCAGCAGGATCGCGTCGTGCTGCCTGGCGGGAACAAGGACCAGCTGAAGGCGCTACCAGAGTTCAAGTACGCCAGCAAGTGAGCCAAGCCGGCCGTGACCGTCCGGCCACGACGGCAAACCCATCGCCCGCAATCGATTGGCGTTTCACCACGGCGGATGCCTGGGATCGCTCGATTCGGATCGACCATCCCAAAAGGAGAGAAACCATGCGCGGTGTTTTGCTTTGGGCCGTCGGGATCCCGATCCCGGTCATCATCCTGCTGTATCTGTTCCACGTCATCTGACGAGGAAAAGGGCGGTCGTCCCGGCAAGGGAGACCGCCCTTTTCCCCTATGCCGCGCGGGCCAGCACGTCCTCGACCAGCTGCGCCCAATAGCTGGCGCCGACCGGCAGGATCTCGTCGTTGAAGTCGTAATTGACCTGGTGCAGCTTCTGGCCTTCGACCTCGGGGCCGTTGCCGATGAAGATATAGGCGCCAGGCCGCTCCAGCAGCATGTAGGCGAAATCCTCGCCGCCCATCGACGGGTCGATCTCGCGATCGACGTTGCCCGCACCGGCGACACGCTCGGCGATGGCAAGCGCCTTTTCGGTCTGGTCCGGATGGTTGACCGTTGCGGGATAGCCGAACCGGAAATTCACTGTGGCGCTGCCGCCGAACGCAAGCGCCACGCCCTCGGCGATTTCCTTGATCCGCTCGCGTGCCTGGGTTCGGATCCCGGCGTCGAACGTGCGGATCGTGCCGCACAGCCACGCCGACTGGGGGATGACGTTGAAGGCCGATCCCGCATGGAACTGCGTGACCGAGACCACGACGCTCTTGATCGGGTCGGCGTTGCGGCTGGCGATCGTCTGCAGCGCACCCACCACCTGCGATCCGACCACGACCGGGTCGACCGTCTTGTGCGGCTGGGCAGCATGGCCGCCCCGGCCCTCGATTGTGATCTCGAACTGGTCGGTCGCTGCCATCACTGGTCCGACGCGACCGGCAAACTGGCCGGCCGGCAGGCCCGGCCAATTGTGCATGCCGTAGACCTCCTCGGTCGGAAACTTGTCGAACAGCCCTTCCTCGACCATGACCCGGCCGCCGCCGCCGCCCTCTTCGGCCGGCTGGAACACGAAATGCACCGTGCCGGCGAAATTGCGCGTTTCGGCCAGGTAGCGCGCGGCGCCCAGCAGCATGACCGTGTGCCCGTCATGACCGCAGGCGTGCATCTTGCCGGGTGCCGTCGAGGCATGTTCGAAATCATTCGCCTCAGGCATCGGCAGGGCGTCCATATCGGCGCGCAGCGCGATCGTCCGCTCGCCCGGTTGGTTGCCGCGCAGCGTGCCGACCACGCCGGTACCGGCCAGGCCCCGATGCACTTCGATGCCGAATTCCTCGAGCTTGGCCGCGACCAAGGCGGCGGTCCGATGTTCCTCGAACGCGATTTCCGGATGAGCGTGGATATCCCGGCGCCAGGCCGTGAGATCGGCATGGAAATCCGCGATACGATTATTGATCGGCATTTGAGGCGGTCCTTCAGTCGAAAAACTTGCGGGCTCAACGATAGGCCCGCTGATGGACGGGGCAATCGGAAAGCGACGAAAATCACCGGAAAAGCGACGAAAAAAATGAATGCTTGCCCCAACTGAAGCGTTCATGTTCGGCGTTAACGATTTTCCATGCCTGCCGATCGCCCGATCCGGACGAGGCTCGTGGGTAGAACCTTGATATCCGCCGATCTACAGGAGACATCGCGATGATCGCGTCCGAGGCCCCCCGCCCCATGCAGACCCTAAGTAGCCTCACGACCGCGTTGCCGCCGGCGCTCGACCAGGCGGTCGCGCGCGAACTCGCCAAGTGGCAGGCTAATGGCGGCATCGCCCGCTTGTGGGGCCGCGACGCCGGCCTGTGGACGGGCGGCGACGAAGGGCGGTGGCTGGGTTGGCTCGACATTCCCGACCGGATGC
The DNA here is from genome assembly GCF_035943795.1 of Aliidongia sp. NCBI lineage: Bacteria > Pseudomonadati > Pseudomonadota > Alphaproteobacteria > Rhodospirillales > Dongiaceae > Aliidongia > Aliidongia sp. The sequence goes on from NZ_DASZBY010000023.1 coordinate 13,080, forward strand.
GCCAGACCCTGGGCGGACTTGCCGGCTTCCGCACCGATGCCCAGCGCTACAGCGATGTCCTGCTGCTGGGCATGGGCGGATCGAGCCTCGGACCCGAAGTGCTGGCCCGTACCTTCGGAACCCAGGCCGGTTGGCCGAAGTTCCATGTCGTCGACACGACCGACCCGACCCAGATCCGCGCTATACACGCGTCGCTCGACCTCGCCCGGACGCTCGTCATCGTGTCGAGCAAGTCCGGCAGCACGCTAGAGCCGAACGCGCTCAAAGCATATTTCGAGGCAGCCTTGACCGAAGTCGTCGGCGCCAAGGAAGCGGCCCATCGCCTGGTCGCGATCACGGATCCTGGCTCGGCCTTGCAGCGCCTGGCCAAGGCCGAGGGTTTTCAGCGGCTGTTCCTGGGCGATCCGGAAATCGGCGGGCGCTATTCCGTGCTGTCGCCGTTCGGCCTGGTTCCGGCCGCCGCCATGGGGCTCGACCTGTCCCGCCTGATCGATTCGGCGCTCGCCATGGCGGCCGCCTGCAAACCCGACACGGCGGCCACAGAGAATCCGGGCCTGCTGCTGGGCGCGATCCTGGCCGCCGGCCTTGCCGAGGGGCGGGACAAGCTCACGATCTATTCCGGTCCCGGCCTGGATGCGTTCGGCGGCTGGGCCGAGCAGTTGCTGGCGGAATCGACCGGCAAGGGCGGCCGCGGCATCGTGCCGATCGACGCGAAGCAGGTCAGCGCCCCCGCGATCTATGGTCGCGACCGGCTGTTCGTGCACCTGGCGCTGAAAGGGCATCCGGACCCCCGCGCCGCGGCGATCCAGGCGTTGGCCGATGCCGGCCATCCAGTCGTCCGCATCGAGGTCGCCGACACCTATGGCGTGGCCCAGGAATTCTTCCGCTGGGAAATCGCGACGGCCGTGGTCGGCGCCGCCATGGGCATCCATCCGTTCGACCAGCCGGACGTCGAATCCGCCAAGATCGCGGCCCGCAAGCTGACCGACGCCTATGAGGAGTCGGGCTCGCTGCCCGGCGAGACGCCGATCCTGGTCGATGGCGACATCAAGCTCTACGCGGATTCGGCAAATGCCGCCCAACTGGGCGCGGTCGCCGAGAGTCCGACCGTCGAGGCCTATCTGAAAGCCCATCTGGCGCGCATCGGAACGGGCGACTACGCGGCCCTACTGGCCTTCCTGCCGATGAACGAAGAGACCCAGGCCATTCTGGAGCGCACGCGCCTCACCATTCGCGACGGCACGCGCGCGGCGGTCTGCCTGGGATTCGGGCCACGTTTCCTGCATTCGACCGGCCAAGTCTACAAGGGTGGCGCCAACAATGGCGTGTTCATCCAGATCACCGGCGACGAAGCCGAGGAACTCCCCGTGCCTGGAAAGCGCTATGGGTTCGGCGTGGTCAAGGCGGCCCAGGCCCGCGGCGATTTCGCCGTGCTGGCCGAACGGGACCGCCGGGTGCTCAGGGTTCACTTGGGACCCGATCCCGTGGCAGGGTTGGAACGGCTGGCGTCGGCGATCGGTCGGGCGCTGGCCTGAGGCATCCGCCTCGGCGCCCCAAGAGACCGATCGACGGAGAAGCAGATGCAGCTTGGTATGATCGGTCTCGGCCGGATGGGCGGCAACATCGTCCGCCGGCTCATGGCCAATGGCCACGAATGCGTGGTCTATGACCAGAGCATCGCCCAGGTCGGGGCGCTCGCCGAGCATGGCGCGATCGGCACTTCGTCGCTGGAAGCGCTGGTCGGCGAACTCGCGACCCCGCGCGCGATCTGGGTCATGCTGCCGGCGGGCACCGTCACCGAAGAGGTCGTGCAGCACCTGGGCGCCCTGCTCGATCCCGGCGACATCCTGATCGACGGCGGCAATTCCTTCTGGAAGGACGACGTCCGCCGCGCCAAGGAGCTGGCTGAAAAAGGCATCCGCTACGTCGATGTCGGCACGTCCGGCGGCGTCTGGGGCAAGGACCGCGGCTATTGCATGATGATCGGCGGCACGAAGGACGCGGTCCAGCACCTGGATCCGATCCTCGCCACCCTGGCGCCCGGCATCGGCACGATCGAGCGCACCAGGCGGCCGGCCGGCGCCGATCCACGGCCCGAACAGGGCTACCTCCATTGCGGCCCGTCCGGTTCCGGCCATTTCGTCAAAATGGTCCATAACGGCATCGAATATGGCCTGATGCAGGCCTTCGCCGAGGGCTTCGACATCATGCGCCACGCGGATTCGCCGCTGTTGCCTGAGGAGCATCGCTTCTCGCTCGACCTGCCCGACATCGCCGAGGTCTGGCGGCGCGGCAGCGTGGTCTCGTCCTGGCTGCTCGACCTCACCGCGATGGCTCTGGCCGAAGATCCGGCGCTCGACGGGTTCGAAGGCTCGGTCGCCGATTCCGGCGAGGGGCGCTGGACGATCAACGCCGCGATCGAGGAGGCCGTGCCGGCCGATGTTCTGTCGGCGGCGCTCTATGTCCGCTTCCGGTCGCGCCAACAGAATACCTTCGCCGAGAAACTGCTGTCGGCCATGCGCCACAAGTTCGGCGGCCATGTCGAGACGCCGAAAGACTGAGCCGATGCTTGACCCGGCGGGTGTTTTCTCGCACACCCGCCGGGTCATTCCAGCCGAGGCCGTTCCATGAGCATCGCCAACCCTACCCGGCCCGACCGGCCGGTGGTCGTCGCCCCCTCGATCCTGTCGGCGGATTTCCTGAAGCTGGGCGAAGAAGTCGCCGCGGTCGACCGGGCCGGTGCCGACTGGATCCATGTCGACGTGATGGACGGGCGCTTCGTGCCCAACATCACCATCGGCCCGCTCGTGGTCGAAGCCGTCCGGCGGGCGACGGCGAAGCCGCTCGACGTGCATCTGATGATCGTCGAGCCGGAACGCTACGTCGAAGCGTTCGCCAAGGCCGGCGCCGACCATATCCTGGTCCATGCCGAAACCTCGTCGACCACCCACCTGCACCGGGTGCTGGGTCAGATCCGCGATCTGGGCAAGAAGGCCGGCGCCGTGCTCAATCCGGCGACGCCGCCCGAGGCGCTGGAATATGTGCTGCCGCTGTGCGACGTCATCCTGGTCATGTCGGTCAATCCCGGCTTCGGCGGCCAGAAATTCATTCATGACGTGGTGCCGAAGATCGCGCGCCTGCGCCAGATGGCGAACGACCGGGGCCTCAGCCCCTATATCGAGGTCGATGGCGGCATCAATGCCGAGACCGCGCCGAAGGTGATCGCCGCCGGGGCCGACGCGCTGGTGGCGGGTGCCTTCGTCTATGGCTCGAACGACTATGCCAAGGCGATCGGCGCGCTGCGCCCGACCGTCTCGGTCTGAACTTTTGCGGAGACCCCGATGACCGAAGACAACGTCCAGCGCCTGAAGCGCCTCGCCGCCGGGAAGGCGGTCGAACTGGTCGAGGACGGCATGGTGCTGGGGCTCGGCACCGGCTCGACCGCGGCGCTGGCGGTCGATGCGATCGGCGTCCGGGTGGCAAGCGGCCTCAAGGTCGTCGGCATCCCGACGTCGGAAGTCACGGCGGCCCAGTCCCAGCGCCTCGGCATTCCGCTGACCGATTTCGGGACCCACGACGTGGTCGACCTGACGATCGACGGCGCCGATGCGGTCGATCTCGCCGACCTGACCCTGATCAAGGGCCTGGGCGGGGCGCTGCTGCGCGAGAAGATCGTCGCCGGCGCCAGCAGGCGCATGGCCGTGATCATCGACGAGACCAAGCTGCAGGGCACCATCGGCAGCCGCACGCCGGTGCCGGTCGAAACCGTGCGCTTCGGCTGGCAGGCGACCGAACGCCACCTGCGCGGCCTGGGTGCCAGGCCCAAGCTGCGCCTGGGCAAGGACGCCATGCCCTTCGTCACCGACGGTGGCAATTTCATCCTGGATTGCGACTTCGGCCCGATCACCGAAGCCGCCAAGCTTCAGGCGGCGATCAAGAGCCTGGTCGGCGTTGTCGAAACCGGCCTGTTCATCGGCCTCGCCACCGATGTGATCATCGCCCGCGCCGATGGCATCGAGGTCGTGCGCAAGGGCTAGTCAAGCGGCGGGGCGGTTCCCTCCCAGCGCTCCAATTCTTCCGCGATGCGCGCCGCGATCGCTTCCGGACGCGGGCCGATCTCGACCGTGATGGGGTGCTCGTCCTCGGTCGGTTCCTCGAGTGCCGCCAGCTGGCTGTCGAGCAGGGCCGCCGGCATGAAGTGGCCCTGGCGCGCGGCCAGGCGGTTGGCGATCAATTCGCGGCTGCCCTTCAAATAGGCGATCCGCACGTCTTTCCGGTCGCCGATCAGCACGTCGCGGTAGCGGCGTTTCAATGCCGAGCACGTGATGACGCCGGACCGCCCGTGTGCGCGCCAGTAGTCGATATGGGCCGCGACCGCTTCAAGCCAGGGCTCACGGTCCTTGTCGTCGAGCGGCTGGCCCGCCGCCATCTTGGCGACGTTCGCCGGCGGGTGCAGCGCGTCGCCTTCCTCGAATTCCCAGCGCAGGCGGCCGGACAGCATGGCGGCTATCGTGGATTTTCCGCAGCCGGAGACGCCCATCACGATGACGACGCGCGGGCTGTTCGAAGAAGGCATGATGGATTCCGGTTCTGGGAAGGAAGGATGTTTCAAGCCGAACGCCTGCTCGCCTGGACCAGTTGCTCCAGCGCGTCGAGAAAGCGTGATCGGTCGCGCTGCGCCAACGGGCGCGGGCCGCCGCCCAATTCGCCCAGTTCGCGCCGGTGCTGGGCGATTTCGCGCGACGCCAGCGCCTCGCCGATGTTGTCGGGGGTGAAGCGCCGGCCCGACGGGCCGACCGCGCGGCCGCCTGCCTTGAGGCAGCGCGACGCCAGCGGGATGTCCGACGTCACGCAGATGTCGCCCGGCTTGATCCGCTCGGCGATCCAATCGTCGGCGGCGTCAGGCCCGGCCTCGACCAGGATGAGGCGGACACGCGGATCGCGCGGGACCCGGACGTTGCCAGCCGTGACGACATGCACGACGAGCCCATGGCGGTCGGCAACCTTGTAGGCTTCCTCGCGCACGGGACAGGCATCGGCATCCAGGTAGAGTTCGACCATGGTCAGTGCTTCTTTGCCGGTTTCTTGGCGGCGGTCTTCTCGTCCTCTTCCTCGTCCGTCGGCGGCGGCGGCGGTTCGGGAATGCCGAGGTCCGGACGCAGGTTGAATGCGGCGATGCCAGCCGCCAGCAGCATTGGCAGCCCGAGCGTCGGACCCAGCCACCACGCTTTGGTCATATGGGCAAGGGTGAGCGGCCCCGCCAGTTGGGCCAGGGCCGCCCCCAGGCCGATGAACAGCGAGCCGATCGCCGGATGCTCGGCGCTGATGTCGAGCGCCAGGGACCAGAGCGGCGCCGTCGCGAGCGTCAGGAAGAACAGGGTCACCCCGGTCGACAGGATGATGGTCTCGATCTCGTGCTGCCCGGGCATGGCGAACAGGCCGATCGTGGCGCCGAGGAAGCCGATCCCCGGCAGCAGCTGGCGCGCCGGACGGATATTGCCGCTGTCGCGCAACACCCAGTCGGAGGCGTAGCCGCCGCCCACCACGCCGCAGGCCGCGGCCGCCGCGGTGACCCCGGTCAGAAGCGGCGAGCCGATGATGTTCAGATGCCAGGTCTCGAGCTGATAGGCCGGCACCCATTGGATCACCAGCGCGATCGCCCAGGATTGCGCGAAGGCGAGGCCGAACGGCAGCAGGAACCGGCGGATATGGCCGCGCCAATAGATCGGCAGCGGATCCGGCGCCGCTTGCAGCCCCGCCCCCATCCGATACCACAGAAAGCACCAGGCACCACCCAGCCCGGCAAGTACCAGGAAGGCGCCGCGCCAGGAGCCCAGCGCCTCCGCGGCACCGACCAGGCTGCCGGCGACCAGCGGGCCCAGCCAGTAGGCGCCATGGATCAGCCCCTGGGCGGCACCCCGCTCCTGCTGCGGGATCCACTGGGCCAGCATCACGGTCGCGGCCGGCAACAGTCCGCCGGCGGCAAGCCCGAGCACGAGGCGGCTCAGGGCCAGCCCGATCACATGGACCGTGGCCGTGGTCGCGACCATGGCAACCGCCGCGAGGATGCCGCAGCCGAGCAGCACGCGCGCGGAGCCGAGCCGTTCGACCAGCAGGCCGATAAATGCAAGCGATAGGAAAAATCCCAGGCTATAGGCACTGAAGCTGATGTCGAGCGCGGGGCTTGGCACCCGCAACGCGTCGCGCACACCCTCGACCGCCGGCGCCAGTCCCGCCCGATCGAGCCCGACCAGCAGGCTGCCCAACGTCAACAGCACCAGGATGCGACCACGGACCGGGAATTTATCGAATATCATCAAGGAGGTGCCCGAGACGGAAACGGCTGGTCATTTATACAGGTACCGCCCGCGGAAATGACCAGCGGAATCGGCCCCCGCCCCGGGCCTGCACGAGATCCGACATATATTGCATTGCAAAATACGCAGGCCGCACCGGCATCGTTCCATCGGAAACGCAACTACCAATCTAGGCGGAAACCCTAAGGTTTTCCCATTGGTACGATCTTTTCGCGACCGCAAAAAGGTTATTGATTTCGCAAGGATTGGGGAGCATATTTTGCAGTGCGGCATGAGTCGTCTTCGACGGATCTGCCGTACGTCTTCTTAGGCGTTTCCTCCCTAAACTCGGGCCGTGAGCAATCACGGCCCGCTTTTTTTGTTCAGTGATCAGCGCCGGCCCGTGCCGCGATGGGGCACATGGTCGGTCGGCAGGATCGTACCGGGCTCCAGTTCCGGCCGTTGCGCGAGTTCCCGGTAATAGGGCGTGAAATCCGGCCGGGTCGCCTCGAACAGCTGCTCGAAGCTGTCGATGACGAAATAGCTCTCCTGATAATCGTCGATCCGGTACTTGGTCTGCATGACCCGCAGCAGGTCGAAACCGATGCGGTTGGGCGCGTCATCCTCGAGCGAGAAGATCGATTCGCCCTTGGACGACAGGATGCCGGAACCGTAGATCCGGGTGCCGGCCGGCGTCGCGATCAGGCCGAACTCGACCGTGTACCAGTAGAGCCGCGCCAGGTGATGCAGAGCGCCCAGCTCCATCGCCTTCACCCCGCCCTTGCCGTAGGCCTCCATATAGTCGGCGAACACCGGGTTCATCAGCAGCGGGACATGGCCGTAGATGTCGTGGAAGACGTCCGGCTCCTCAAGGTAATCCAGCTGCTCGCGCGTCCGGATGAAGCAGGTCGAGGGAAACCGGCGGTTCGCCATATGCTCGAAGAAGGTGGCATCGGGCACCAGTCCCGGCACGGCCACGATCTGCCAGCCGGTCGCCTTCATCAGCACGTCGCTCAGGCGCCGGAAATCCGGAATGCCGTCGGCTGCGACGCCGAGCCCGTCGAGGCCGGCCATGAATTCGTCGCACGCCCGGCCGACCAGGATCTTTTCCTGCCGCTCGAAGAGGGTGCGCCAGATGGCGTGCTCTTCGTCCGTGTAGCTGTCCCAACCCTGGTCGATGGTAAAATCCGCGCGGGTCGAGGGTTCGCGATGGGCGACGGGAGCCTCCATCATGACCGCTTCTCCGAAGTTTGTTTCATCTGTAACCAATATCGAAACTCGGGTGCGGATGTCCAACCCTATCCGAGCAGCTCCGGTTCGATTGCGCCCAGCGCGTCGATCACCAGGCCGATATCGTCCCTGAGCGTGGTCAGGAACGGTTTGCGCACCAGGGTGCGCTCGTCCATGTAGAGCGCGCGATTGAGTTCGATCTGCAGGGCGTGGCGGCCGTCGTCCGGCCGGCCGTAGTGGCGGGTGGTAAAGCCGCCGGCATAGGGCGTGTTGCGGATGACCTGGTAGCCGCGGTCGCGCAGCACGAGCTCGGCGGTCTCGATCACCAGCGGATGGCAGGCGCTGCCCATCCGGTCGCCCAGCACGATATCGACGCGTCGGCGCGCCCGGGCAGGTCCGGGCCCGGCGCCGATCGAAGGCATGGAATGAGCGTCGACCAGCACGCAAGCGCCGAATTCGGCGACGGTCTCGTCGATCAACGCGCCCAGCGCCGCGTGATAGGGCCGGTAGAACGCCGCGATCCGGGCCTCGGCGTCGGCGAAGCGCAGCTTGTGGCGATAGATCGCCTCGCCGTCGGCGACCAGGCGCGCGATCGTGCCCAGCCCGACCGCCACGCGCGGCGACTGGCGATTGACGAAATCGGGCAGCGCGTCCTCGAACATCAGCGGATCGAGTTCCCAGGGTTCGCGGTTGCAGTCGACGAAGGCGCGCGGAAACAGCGCCCGCAGCAAGGGGGCACCCAGCGACGGTGCCAACGCGCAGATCTCGTCGACGAAGCAATCCTCGGACTTGCGCAGGGTCAGCGCATCCAGCCGCGAGGCCGCGAGGAATTCGGCCGGATAATGGTCGCCGCTATGGGGCGACGCGACGACCAGCGGCCGGCGCGCCGCGGTCGGCGGCAGGATCTCGAAGGGCTGCGCCGCCGTCGGCAGGACGGCGGCGGGCGCCGGGCTCGCAGGCGACGTTCCGTGCATCATTCTCATGTAGCGCAAATCCGGCCTCCGCGCCAATCGGCCGACGGGCCCGCCCGACGAATGAAGACGCGGGGGGATTGTCTGCCGTGCGCCCCCGCCATGCGGCCAGGCGATGCGCGCAGCCTCTTGCATCGCTCCCGGAAACCTAGTACCTACCGCGTCCTCGGACGGAACGCCTTCGGGCGGCCCGGCGCCGGGACCACGGGATGGGGCGGTTAGCTCAGCGGTAGAGCATCACGTTGACATCGTGGGGGCCACTGGTTCGATCCCAGTACCGCCCACCATCCTCGATGGCCGAAAAGACGAGATTCAACGAAGGGCCGGCAAGGAATTGCCGGCCCTTCGTTCGTTTGCGTTCCTGTTACCGGGTCGCCGGCACCAGGCGGACGTAGCGGCTCTGCGGATAGGCCTCGTCGTCGCGCCAGTCGCGCAGGCGGGGCGACACCAGTCGGTTGATCGCGGCGTAGGACAGCGGGATGACCGGATAATCGGCCAGCATCATCGCCTCGGCCCGTGCCAGAAGATCGAAGCGCATCGCGGCGTCCGGCGCCCGCTCGCCCTCGGCCACCAGGGCATCGAAGGCCGGGTTCGCATAACCGGTGTCGCTATTCTCCCCGGCATTGCCGAGGAAGGGTTCGAGCAGGATGCCAGGATCGAGGATTTCGCTGTTGCGACCGAGCAGCCCGATCTCGAAATCCCACTGTTCCATGCCCGCGATGAACACGCGCCATTCCTGGTTCGACAGCTTGACCTCGACGCCGAGCGCCGTTTTCCACATCGCCGCGATCGCCAGCAGGCTCTTGCGGGATTCGTCGCGGGTCGGATAGCTGATCGTCAATGTCAGGGGATGGCCGGGGCCATAGCCTTCGTCGGCCAGCAGGGCGCGCGCCTGTTCGATGCGGGCCGCCATCTTCAGGTCGCGCCAGGGATAGAGCGGCGGTCGGTATCCGGGGATCACCCGCGACACCCAGCCATAGGCCGGTCGCTCGCCGCGCGCATCGACCTTGTCGACGAGCGTTTCCCGGTCCAAAGCCAGCGACAGCGCCTCGCGCAGCTTCGGATGATCGGCGAACAGCCCTTTCTTCAGGTTGAAGAACAGGAAGCCCAGGCCCAGGATCTGGCCGCTGTGCAATTCGGCGGCATGGGTCCCCCGCGCCCACGGCAGCTTGAGCGCCGGGACCGTCGCCCAATCCATCTCGCCCGACAGATAGCGCTTGAAGCTGGTTTCCGCATTGTCCGAGACCACGTAGCGGACCTGATCGAAATCGATGCCCGCCGGGTTCGGGAAATAGCGGTTGCGCACCAAGACGAGTTCGCTGTTCGGGACCCAGCCGTCCAGCCGATAGGGACCGTTGCCGACCAGGTTGCCGGGGCGGGTCCAGGCCTCCCCCGATTTCTCGAACGAGGCGCGATGTACCGGCATGCCAAATCGATCGCTCAGTTCCAGCGGCAAGGTGACCTGCGGCTCGGTCAGGTGGATGCTCAGGGTGGCCGGATCCGGCGCCTCGACGCCCAGCTTCGCCGCATCCGTCTCGCGGCCGGCGTTGATTGCGGCGGCCTCGACGATGCGGCTGATCGGACCGATGTCGGCCGCCGCGGTCTGGGGCAGCACTGCCCGGCGCAGCGCATAGACGAAATCGTCGGCCGTGACCGGATCGCCGTTCGACCAGCGCCCGTCCGGCCGCAGATGGAACGTATAGGTCAGCCCGTCGCCCGATGCCTCCCAGCTTTGGGCGGCGCCGGGGATCAGCTTCTGGTCGGCATCGCGCCCGACCAGGGGCTGGAACAGGTCCATGTCGATGGTGAGATCGTCGGAACTGGTCGTCTTCATCGGATCGAGCGTTTCCGGCTCGGCCGCGGTCGGCCGGCGCAGCACGGTTTGCGCGGTGCCGGGGTCGGCCAGGACCGGACCGGCGAGGAGAACGGCAATCGCTAGCCAGCGCGCGCAGGTCATGTGACTCTCTGCATGGAGTTACCGTCGGCACTATGGGCCGCGCTGGAATTCATTGCCAATATGCAGATCCACCGCGATGAAGCAGGTTTCAGATGAAGGTCCGCAGGATCGTCGCAAACATCGCCACCGCTGACGTTTCCGCAGCCCGGCGCTTCTATGGGGAGGTGCTGGGCCTCGATATCCTGATGGACCAGGGCTGGATCGCTACCTATGGCAGTCCGGACCGGATGACGGTCCAGATCAGCTTCGCGTCCCAAGGCGGCTCCGGCACGCCGACGCCGGACCTGTCGATCGAGGTCGACGACGTCGATGCCGCCTTCCGTGCCATGGCCCAGGCCGGATTCCCGGCGGAATACGGACCGGTCGACGAGCCTTGGGGCGTCCGGCGCTTCTATGTCCGCGATCCGTTCGGCAAGCTGGTCAACATTCTTGCCCATACCGGACGGGATTGAAGGGTTCCGCGCTTCGCGAGCCATTGCCAACCGCGCGATCGAACCGTATTCCGGAAGGGCCGGATTTCCGCTCGACGCCCGGCCAACGAGAGACCGGACCGGGAGGCGCACCTTGCCGCAGGAAACGATCGACGAAGACCGCCTGATCAAGCGCCTGATCTGGCGGCTGATGCCGTTGCTGACCATCATGTTCCTGGTGTCGTTCATCGACCGGCAGAACGTCGGCTTTGCCAAGCTGCAGATGGTGAGCGGGCTGAAGACGACCGAGGCCGCCTACGGTTTCGCTTCGTCGCTGTTCTTCATCGCCTATCTGGTGTTCGAGATCCCCAGCACATTGGCCGTCCATAAATATGGCGCGCGCTTCTGGATGGCGCGGATCATGCTGACCTGGGGCGTCGTGACCGTGCTCCAGGGCTTCTGTCAGTCGCTGCTGCAGTTCGACATCCTGCGCTGCCTGCTGGGCGTGGCCGAGGCCGGTCTCTATCCCGGCATCCTGTTCTATCTGACCCTGTGGTTCCCCCAACGGCACCGCACCCGCGTGCTGGGCCTGTTCACCCTGGGCAGCGCCTGCGCCAACGCGCTGGGCTCGCTCCTCGGCGGCCCGCTGCTCGACCTGGACGGCACGTTCGGCCTCGCCGGCTGGCAGTGGGTGTTCATCGTGACCGGCGCCCCGCCGATCATCCTGACCTTCATCGTCTGGAAATTCCTGCCGTCGGGTCCGGAGGAAGCCAAGTTCCTGTCGCCGGCCGAAAAGACCTGGCTGAGCGGGCGGCTGGCCGCCGAGAAGGAGACGACCGTCACCGAGGGCAATCCCTATGCGGCGCTGTGGGATTGGCGCGTACTGGGTTTCGCGCTGACCTACATGATGATGTCGACCTCGCTCTACGGCGTCAGCTATTGGCTGCCGACCGTGGTCAAGGGCTTCGGCGTCAGTTCCAGCGTGAACGGCCTGCTCAACACCCTGCCCTGGGCCTTGTCCGCCTGCATGCTGGCCTGGCTGCCGGCCCGCCTGCGCCGTGACCGAACCATGCTGCGCGCCGTCACGATCATCGCCATCTGCGGCGTCGTCTGCTTCGTGGCCAGCACGCAGCTGCCGTCGAACGCATTGCGCTTCGTCGCCCTCGTCCTGGGCGCGCCCTGCATCCAGCTGCTCTATCCGTGTTTCTGGTCGATGCCGCCACGCTTCTTCAGCGGCGCCCGGGCCGCCGCCAGTCTTGCCGCAATCAATTCGATCGGCAACCTGGGCGGCTTCTGGGGCCAGAACCTGATGCCGCAGATCGCGACCATGACCGGCAGCACCATCCTGCCGATGCTGCTGCCCGCCGCATGCCTGACCGTGCTGGGCATCGCCGCCTTCGTCGCGCGCCAACGGCTGGGCGACGAACCGGCGCGGTCAGCGGTCTAGCCGGGCCAGCCCCGCATTCAGCTCCGCACCGAAGGCGAAGATGATGGCGCTGATGTAGAAAAACATCAGCGTCATGATCACCCCGCCCAGGCTGCCGTAGGTGACGCTGTAGGACGCGAAATGGTCGACATAGACCGAGAACAGCGCCGCCGTCGCGAGCCATAGCAGCGCCGTCACCGCCGCCCCCGGCCAGACCCGCCGCATCGATTGGCGGCAATTGGGCAGCATGCGGTGCAGGCCGACCAGGCAGCCCGACACCAGGAGCGCGGCCAGGCCATAGCGCAGCACGACCCAGGGCAGGTACCAGGCACCATCGATCGGCAAATAGTCGGTGACGACGTTCCAGATCACCGGACCCAGCACCAGGGCGACCGACAGTATGAGCGCCAGCCCGGCGCCGCCGATGACGATGACCACGCTTTCGGGCCGGGTACGCCAGAATGCCCGTGTCTCCTTCACGTCGTAGCAGCGGTTGAGCAGGGTGCGCAGCGCCTCGACGCCGCTCGATGCGGTCCAGAGCGCGAACAGGATGCTGACCGTCATCAGGCCGCCGTGCTGCTGGGTCAGCACGTCGCGCAGGATCGGCGCCAGGACGTGGGCGACATCCGAGGGCGAGAGTTCGAACAGGGTCGAGATGATCCGGTCGGCGCTCGATGCGTCGCCGATGAAGCCTGCGAGCGCGGTCAGGAAGATCAGGAACGGGAACAGCGCCAGGATCGCGGTGAAGGCGATGTAGCCCGACAGCTCGAAGCCCTCGTGCTGCAGCAACCGCCAGCCGGCATCGCCGACCAGGCGCGCGACCGTGCCGATCGTCCATCGTCCCATGGGCGTCGCTGGCGTCTCGGCGGGCACACTCATCACTCGTCTCCGATCGGGGCAAACCCCCTTCCCGTCGGATGCAAAGGCGAGCGGAGGCGATCCGGTTCCCTCGCATCAGGGTTTCTGAGGGAACCGCACGCCTGCAGAGCCGTTGAATGATAAGCACGCGAAGGATTTGGGCTACCCGACCTCCGTCCGCGCGGCCGGCAATCGATATTCTTGCGGAAAGCTGAGCCCAGCCCTCATGACCCGACACGATCCGTCCCAGGAAACGACCGACGATCCGCGCGTTTCGACCGGTGTTCAAGGTCTCGACGACATCCTGGCCGGCGGCCTGATGGCCAATCGCCTCTATCTGCTCGAAGGCCAGCCCGGCGCCGGCAAGACTACGCTCGCGTTGCAATTTCTGCTGGCCGGGCGCGAGCGCGGCGAGAGCGGGCTCTACGTCACCCTGTCCGAGACCGAGGAAGAACTTCATGCCGTCGCCCGGTCGCACTGTCTGTCGCTGCACGATATCGCGCTGTTCGAACTCGCCTCGTCGAAGCACGCGTTCGGCGCCACGTTGGAACAGACCCTGCTGCATCCGTGGGAGGTCGAGCTCGGCGAGACGGTCAAGCTGATCACCGACAAGGTCGAGGCGACCGATCCTGTGCTGGTCGTGTTCGACAGCCTGTCGGAGATGCGGCTGCTGGCGCAGGACCCGCTGCGCTACCGCCGGCAGATCCTGGCGCTGAAGCAGTTCTTTGCCGGCCGCAACGCCACCGTGCTGCTGCTCGACGACATGACGGCCAGCCAGGAGCGCGACCTGCAGCTCCATTCGCTGTGCCATGGCGTCATCACGCTTGAACGGTTGTCCCAACACTTCGGCCCGGCTCGGCGCCGGCTCGAGGTACAGAAGATGCGCGGCATCCGTTTTCGTGCGGGCTACCACGACTTCAACATCGAGCATGGCGGGCTGCAGGTCTTCCCGCGCCTGATCGCCACGGAGCATCACCGGCCGTTCGTCGGCGCCCCCGTGCCGAGCGGGATCGCGGCGCTCGACGCCCTGCTGGACGGCGGGCCGCTGCGGGGTACCAGCACGCTCGTCACCGGCCCCGCCGGAGCAGGCAAGACCACGGTGGCCCTGCAATATATCGATGCCGCCTGCCGCCGAGGCGAACGCTCGGTGCTCTATGAGTTCGACGAACGGACCGGCACGCTCATTACCCGCGCGGCCAAGCAGGGCATCGATCTGGAGGCCCACATGAATGCCGGGCTGCTGGTCGTGAAGCAGGTCGACCCCGCGGAACTGTCGCCCGGCGAGTTCGACGCCATGGTGCGCCACGAGGTCGAAGCCCATGGCGCGCGGATGATCGTCATCGACAGCTTAACCGGCTACACCATCTCGATGCCGGAGGAACAGCAGATCGTGCTGCAGCTGCACGAGCTGCTGTCCTACCTGAACCAGCAAGGGGTCGTCACCTTCCTGATCAATACCCAGGCAGGCCTGGTCGGCGGCATGCAAGGCAACGGCATCAATGTCAGCTTTCTGTCCGACGCGGTCCTGCTGCTGCGCTTTTTCGAGGCGGGCGGTCGCGTGCGCAAGGCCATATCGGTCATCAAGAACCGCGGTGGCGGTCACGAGGACGCGATCCGCGAACTCCGGATCGACCAGGACGGCATCCGCATCGGCGAGCCGCTGACCCAATTTCATGGCGTACTGACCGGTACGCCCAATTATCTCGGCGACGGCGACCCGCTGCTGATGGAGCGGGACGACGCGAATGCCTGACGCTTTCGGTGGAAAAGAGGTCGGCCCCATCCTGGTCCTGACGCCGACCGGCCGCGACGCGGACAGTGCGTCGGAGTTGCTCGAACGCGAGGCAATCCCGTTCCGCGTGCTGCGCAACGGGCGCGAGTTGGACGGCGCCCTGGATGAAACGATCGGCGCCGTACTGGTCGCCGACGAGGCGCTGCTGCCGGCCGATCTCCTGGAGCTGCACCGCCGGCTCGAGGCCCAGCCGGCCTGGTCCGACCTGCCCTTCGTCGTGCTGACCCATGGCGGCAGCACCGCGCGACGCGCCCTGGGCGAGCTTCGTTTGCCCGAGGCGTTGGGCAACGTCATGTTCCTGGAACGGCCGCTGAATGCCCTGACCCTGGTGAGCGCCTTGCGGACCGCACTGCGCGCCCGGCGCCGCCAGCGGCAGGTGCGCGACCATCTGGCCGAACGGGCGGCCGCGACCGAGGAACTGACACGCAGCCGCGAGGAGCTGGAGCATCTCGTCGCGGAGCGGACCCGTTCGCTCGAACGCGCCATGGAAGAGCGCAAGCTGACCGAGGCGGCGCTCGCCCGTGCCCAGAAGATGGAGGCGGTCGGCCGGCTGACCGGCGGTATCGCACATGATTTCAACAACCTGCTGACCGCCATGGTCGGCAGCCTGGAATTGCTGCAAGCCCGCGTCGCCCACGACCCCAAGGCGGCCCACCACGCCGATGTGGCGGTCCAGGCGGCCGACCGTGGCGCCAAGCTCACGGCACAGCTGCTCGCCTTCTCGCGCCAGCAGCGGCTCGACCTGCGGCCGGTCGACGTCAATGCGCTGGTGCGCAACATGGATGGGCTGGTGCCGCGCGCGGTCGGCTCCGGCGTCGAGGTTCGGTTCGCGCTCACGACCGAGGGCGGCTGGGCGGTCGCCGATCCGAACCAGCTCGAACTGGCGATCCTCAACCTGGCGATCAATGCGCGCGATGCCATGCCCGGCGGCGGCGTCCTGACCATCGCGACCGGCTGCGTCGCCAGCGACGAGCCGGGACCCGGCACCGGCGAGGCCATCACAATCTCCGTGGTGGATACCGGCACCGGCATGTCGCCGGAGGTGCTGGCCCATGCGTTCGAACCGTTCTACACGACCAAGGGCCTGGGCAAGGGCACCGGCCTGGGGCTGGCCCAGGTTTATGGCATCGCGCGCCAGAGCGGCGGCGATGTCCGGATCGAGAGCGAGCCCGGCCGGGGCACGACCGTCAGCATCGTGCTGCCGCGCGTCGAGCAGCCCAGCCGACGCAAAGTCGGCGCGATCGTCGACGACAAGGCGGTCATCCAGCCGTCCGACCGCCGTACCCGGGTTCCGGTGCTGGTCATCGACGACGATCCGTCCGTGCGCGAAACCCTGGTCCAGGGGTTGGAATTCGACGGGTTCGACGTGATCGAGGCGGCCGACGGCCGGGCCGGCCTCACGCTGCTGGAACGCGGCGCCCCGGCCGCCCTCGCCGTGATCGATTTCGCCATGCCCGGCATGAATGGCGCCGAGGTTGCGCGCGCCGTCCAGCGCCTGCGTCCAGGCCTGCCGATCATCTTCGCCAGCGGCTATGCCGAAACGGCCGCGCTCGATCGCATCAGCGGAGCGGTCACGCTGCGCAAGCCGTTCAAGATCGCCGATCTGACGCGGACCATCCATCACCTGCTGGAGCGACAGACCCAGGCAGCTGCGACGCCTGCCTGACTATTGCCGGGCGTCGATCGGTGCGCAGTTGGTCCGGCCCGACGCCACGCAATCCTGGATGCTGGAATTCTTGCGCAGCGCCTGGGTCACGACGAACCCGAGGATCACCAGCACCAGCACGACGACGAGGGCCGCCATCGGCCCGCGATTGCTGGCGGGCGCATCGTGCTCGGCCTCGGCCGGCGGTTCCGGGGTCGGTTCCATTGCTCCTTCATCGCCGATAGGATCGACGGCGGCAAGCCCTACCCCGGTGCATGAGGCCCCCGTGATCGATCGCCTGCTCGACCTGACCGCCGCCATCGCGCCCGCCTTCGCCAAGAGCGGCGCGCGGCTCTATCACCTCGCCGACGACAGCGGGCAGATGCAGATCTGGTCGCTTGACCTCGCGGATGGCGCGCGCCGGCAGCTGACGTTCCTGGACGAGCCGGTCGGGTTCTTCGCCCGCTCGCCGGCGGACGATACGATCCTGTTCGGCGTCGACCGCGGCGGCGACGAACGCCAGCAGCTTCACCTGTTGCGGCCGGGCGCGGCACCGGAGGCCCTGACGGCGGCGCCCGATGCGATCCATGGCTGGGGTGCCTTCGCCCCCGACGGCGGCTGCATCGCTTATACCGCCAACACGCGCAACGGCGTGGATTTCGACCTGTTCATCCACGATCTGGCGAGCGGCGAGGCCCGATGCCTCGCCGAGTTGGACGGCCAGCGCAAGGTGCTGGCCTGGAGTCCTGACGGTACCGGGCTGGCGCTGCTGACCGACCGCAGTCACGCCGACCAGGATCTGGCCCTGGTCGAGATCCCGACCGGCGCCATCCGTCCGATCGAGCGACGCCATGGCCTCGCCCGCTATGCGGCCCTGCGCTGGCGCAAGGATGGCACCGCCGCCTACGTGCTGACCGAATTGGGCGGCGAGTATATGGGCGTGGCGCGGCTCGACCCGGCGACGGGGGCGCTCGACGGGGTGTTCGCCTGCGACGACGGCGACGCCGAGGCGCTGGCCCTGTCGCCCGACGCGACCCGCCTCGCCATCGCGGTCAATCGGGCCGGCTGGTCGGACCTGCTGCTTGTCGACCTCGGCGATGGGGCCGCGACCAGGATCGAACGGCCCGCCGGCGTCATCGGCGAGATCGCGTGGTCGCCCGATGGTGCTTCGATCGTTTTCTCCCAGACCGACCCGACCCGGCCGCGCGGCCTGTGGCGCCTCGATGTCGCCGGCGGGCAGGTGGCACCCTTGCTGGCCGTCGAGGCGCCGGACTTGGTGCTGCGGCCCTGGAACCTCGCGCGTTTCGAGAGCTTCGACGGGCTGGAGATCCAGGCCTGGCTGGCGCTGCCGGCGGGACCGCCGCCCGAAGGCGGGCGCAAGGCCGTGGTCTGGGTCCATGGCGGCCCGGAAAGCCAGGTCCGGCCGACCTATCGGCCCGACATCCAGGCGATGCTCGCCGAGGGCTACGCCGTGCTGTTGCCGAACGTGCGCGGATCGACCGGCTATGGCCGGCGCTTCGCGTCGTTGGACGACGTCCGCCTGCGACTCGACGCGGTCGAGGATCTGCGTCGGGCCCGGCTATGGCTGGGCGCGCGGGCCGATATCGACGACGGCGCGATCGCGGTCATGGGCCAGAGCTATGGCGGCTTCATGGTGCTGGCGACCCTGACCCGCCATCCCGAATTGTGGAAGGCCGGCATCGAGTATTATGGGATCGTCCATTTCCTGTCGCTGCTGCGCGACACCGGTCGCTGGCGCTGGCGCCATCGCGCCGTCGAATACGGCGACCCGGTGCGCGACCGCGATTTCCTGCACGAGATTTCGCCGCTGACCCTGATCGACCGGTTGCGCGTACCCCTGCTGGTCGCCCATGGCCGGCGCGACCCGCGCGTGCCGTTCAGCGAGACCGAGAGCCTGCTGGCTGCGCTGGCGGCCCACGGGCACGAGGTCGAGACCGTGCTGTTCGACCACGAGGGCCACGGCTTCACGCGCCCCGAGGACAAGCGCAGGATCCTCGGGACGGTGATGGCGTTCCTCGACGCCCGGCTCTAGCCGCGCGGCAGTTCCTGCTCGACCAGCGCCGACCAGATCGAGGCGCCGAGCGGCAGGATGTCGTCGTTGAAATCATAGCTCGGGTGATGGACCGGGATGCCGCCCTTGTCGGCGCCGGCTTGGCCCAGCTTGATGTAACAACCGGGCCGCGCCTCGAGCATGAAGGCGAAATCCTCGCCCCCCATGGAGGGCACGCGCTCGCGGATCACCTTGTCGGCGCCCAGCACGCGGGCGGCGGCCTCGGCGGCGCGGTCGCTCTCCGCGGCATGGTTGCTGGTCACCGGATAGCTGCGCTTGTATTCGACCCGGGCCTCCGCCCCGAATGCCGCCGCCGTGGTCTCGGCGATCTGGGTCAGCAGGCGCTGCACCTCGTCGCGCACCTCGGGCGTCAGGGTCCGGACCGTGCCGTCGAGCCAGCCGGTGTGCGGGATGATGTTGCTGGCCGTGCCGGCATGGAACTGGGTGGTCGAGATCACCGCGCTGTCGAGCGGATTGACCCGGCGTGCCGCGATCGACTGCAGCGCCACGACGATGTGCGATCCCACCAGCACCGGATCCACGCAGAAATGCGGCTTCGCGGCATGCCCGCCCTTGCCGGTCAGGTGGATGCGGAACACGTCCGAGGCCGCCTGCACCGGCCCGGCCACGACCGAGACCTCGCCGACGGCCAGGGTCGTGTCGTTGTGCAGGCCGTAAACCGCGTCGACCGGGAACTTGTCGAACAGCCCCTCCTCGACCATCACGCGGCCGCCGCCGCCGCCCTCTTCCGCAGGCTGGAAGATGAAATGCACGGTGCCGTCGAAATTCTTCGTCTCGGCGAGGTACTTGGCGGCACCCAGCAGGATGGTGGTGTGGCCGTCATGACCGCAGGCGTGCATCTTGCCGTCGACCTTGGAGCGATGGGCGAAGCCGTTCGCCTCGGTCATCGGCAACGCGTCCATGTCGGCGCGGATGCCGATCGCCCGATCCGAATTGCCGATCTTCAGGCTGCCGACCACGCCGGTGCCGGCAAGGCCGCGGTGCACCGAGATGCCCCATTCGGCGAGCTTGGCCGCGACGATGTCCGACGTGCGCTTCTCCTCGAACCCCAGTTCCGGGTTCTCGTGCAGGTCACGGCGCCAGGCCGTCATCTCGTCGTGAAAATGGGCGATACGGTTGTTGATCGGCATGTCGGATCCCGTTGGTAGCGGACGATCGGGCCAGCCTGCCGCGCTTTGCCCCGTTTCATCAAGGGCCAAGGAACGGCGGCGCTCGCCCGGAAACGCAACCCTACGAGGCGCTTTACCAGTCGTTTCCGGGAAAACATCGCAAAAGTTGCATTCGTTCGTTATTTGTTCTAGTCAATGACTCGTTTAGTCCGCTGTTGAGAAGGAAGAACAATGGCTCGCCTGCTCCGCACTTTTCGTGATGGCATCGGCACTGTCCTTGGCCCGAGCCGTCTTTTCCCGCTCGTCCTGCTGCTCTCGATCGTGCCCTCGCTGGGCTTCGGCACCGAGATCCCGCTCGACGAGCCCGGCTTCACCAAGGCGTTGGCGAAGTTGTTCCGCAAGGCGCTGCCCGGCACCAAGGTGACCATCGATGGTCCGCTGAGCTTGGAGGTGCGGCCGCCGGATGGCGACACTCACCAGTCGTCGCTTCATACCCTCTACGACTTCTGCCAACGCAATCCGCAGAAATGCGCTGCGGCCGTCCAGAATCATGTCGCCCAGATGTCCGACACGTACCATCTGGGCGAGGTGGCGCCAGATCGGAAGCTGTTGCGTGCCGTGTTGCGTCCATCGAGCTATGTCGAAGAGATCCGCAAAATGTACGCCGGCAAGGGAGAGCCGCCGGTAGCGCCCTTCATGGGCGACCTCTGGATCATCTGCGCGCTGGACCTGCCCCAGGCGATCCGGACGCTGGGGCCAGGGGATCTGGCAAAACTGGGCCTCAGCCGAGCCGAGGCGTTGGCGCTCGCCACGAAAAACGATGCCGACATTCTGGTACCGATCGAGCAGGCCGCCCATCCGTTTCCAGGCGGGGAGGTCAGCCTCGTCGCCACCAGCCCCTATGAAGCGAGCCGGCTGCTGGCGCCGGAAAGC
>NZ_DASZBY010000024.1:0-18696 GCF_035943795.1 Aliidongia sp.
TATAACCATTGAGTTATGTATTGGTCAAGCGGGAACGGAAGGGCGATGACGCTCCCTCGTCCCGCGGCGGATGTCCTGACGGCATGCGCCGAACCGCTGATCGGCATGTGCCGAGTGCGGCGATTATCTCTGCGGCTAACCTTTGTTGCCCACCCACGATCTCAGCGTGGTCAACAAGTCCGCAAGGGCGGGAATGATGTCGTTTTCGGTGGCGAAGTCGCGGCCGTATAAGGCCGACATCATTTGTACGCCGGCGATGTGGAGCGGGATCGGCACGTCGGCCGCCTTGGCCAGATAGACCGTCGGCCACAGACCGAACGGCACGTCCTCGGTAACGTACCGGCTGTCGAGCGTGGCGGGGGCTGCGACGTCGGCGCCGCGGGCGCTGAGCGAGGCCGCCTGCTCCGCCATGGTGGCGCCGTCCGCGGCGAAGGACAGCCGGAAATGCTCGTGCAAGGTCCGCACGCTCACGCCATAGGCGTCGGCAACGGCGAGACGCTCGCGGTCGAGCGCCTCCATCAGCCGGCCGACGGCGCCGGTGATATTGGCGTATTGCAGCCAGTGCTCGCCTTTTTCCATGCGGGTCAGGTTGCAGAGCGCGATGGCCAGGTGGTTCTGCGGATTGAGGTTGCTGAGCGCGATCGCCGCCAATTGGTCGCGCAGCACGAAACGGTCGCCGAACAGAGCGGTGCAGAGCGCCACACTCTCGGTGCCGGCGGAAGACGGCAGCACCGTCATGTCCACTTTCGCCCGCACATGGGAGACCAGGACCTCGGTCGCGCCGACCTGCCGGCCGGTCACGACGGTCGTGCCCCAGGCAATCACGTGCGGCGCCGGGCCATATTCGGCCCGCCGCTGCAGCAGGTAGAGCATGCTGAACGACATGTGAGAGCTGAACACGACCGGCTGGTCGGGCCGCAGATGGGGTGCTATCGCCTCGATCACCGCGCGATGGGCGTACCCCGGCACGGCAATATAAGCGACGTCCGCATCCTTGAGCGCCTCGGCACAGGTCTCTGCGACGGCCGGGCGGAACAGCCCCTCGATGGCGCCGCGCGCCTGCAGCGGAGCGCCGGCAGCCAGCGCGGCGGTACGGCGGCCGGATGGCGACCAGAGCACGGGCTGATGGCCGTCGCGCGCCAGCATCGCGGCGGTGGCGAAGGCGATGGAACCGGCCCCCAGAATGGCAACGCGCATCGCTCAGGCCTCCCTGGGGCGGATGGCCTCGCCCAACGGATGCATCAGCCGGTTGGCCCAGCCGAATACGGCGACGGACAGGGTGAGATCGAGAATTTCCAGCTCCGACAGGCCCGCGGCCCGCAGCGCCCGCACGTCGTCGCCCGTGGCCTGCGGGGGGTTGAGCGCCAGACGGGTGGCGTAGCCGACGATCGCCTGGTCGCGCGCGCCCAGCGCCGTCTCCGTGCCGTCGAACACCGCGGCGATGACGTCCGGCTGCTTTGCCAGGCCGATGTAGCGGCCGGCATGGACCGAGACGCAATAGATGCAGCGATTGACCACGGAGGCTGCCGTCGCCCCCAGCTCCCGCTCGGCGCGGGACAGGCCGCCGCGGCCGTACATGATGCCGTTGAACAGCGGCGTGCGCTGGCCCAATGATTCCGGATCATGCGCCAGCACCAGCACATAGTCGGAGATCTTGGTGTTCGACGGGGTCTCCTGCAGTGCCGCGCGCTGGGCGAGCGTTGCGTCGTCCAGCACGACGGGGGTGAGATAGGGGCGCCAGGCCAGCGGGTCGGCGGTGAAATCATGAACCACGTCGTTCACGGCGTTGCTCCCATCAGCCGCAAGCCGGCGATCAGGCGCAGCTGATAGCTGACGAAGGCGATCAGCTGCGACAGCCGGACGATGTCGCCCGTGGTTACGCCGGCGGCCTGCAGAGCCACGACATCGGCCGCCGTCGCGTCGCGCGGCGTGGTGGCGATCAGATCGACATGGCGCAGGATCGCGGTCGTCGCGGCATCTTGCCAGCTTGCATCGGTCTCGGGCAAGGCGCCGCCGGCCGTGTAATGCGCAGCCAGCTGGGCATCTCCGCCCAGCCGGGCGATGCGTGCCGCCAGCGCGAACCGCAGCGGCTGCGGCAGGCCGCCCGGATCCTGAGGCGTCAGCACCGCGTCGTAGTTCGCCTGGCTCGCCTGCATCAACGCAGCGCGGGCGGCCAATGCTTCTGCGATGGGCGATCCCGGCGCCACGTCGATCAGCTGTTCGATCACATTCGGCCTCAAAGCCACCTCCCGTCCAGCGGCGCACTCGTTCGACCCAGCGCACCTTGGCAATTCTGTATTAGATTTCCGGATAGCGCCATGTTCATAATCAGAACCATGGATAAACGAAATTTCGATATCCGACAGATCGAAACCTTTGCCGCCGTCATGTCGACCGGCAGCATTACCGGGGCTGCGCGGCTCACCGGACAATCGCAGCCGACCGTGACCCGCCTGGTGCAGGAGTTGGAAGCGGACATCGGCTTCAGCCTGCTGCATCGCGCCGGGCCGCGCATCACGCCCACCGCGAACGGCATCAGCTTCCATCAGGAGGTGGAGCGGGCGCTGATGTCGCTGGACCAGATGCGGGCCCAGGTCGAGGCGATCGTGCGGGCCGAGGCCGCGCCCTTGGCGATTGCCGCCATCCCGGCGCTCGCCGTCGGGATCGTGCCGGCGGTCCTTGCCCGGTTGGCCGAAACATTGCCGAACAGAGTTCAGCTCGACAGCGCGCCGGCGGAAGTCGTGGTGCAGTCGGTGCTGAGCGGACGCGCCGCGGTCGGGCTGACCAGCCTGCCGTTCGACCATCCCGGCCTCACCACCCACTGGGTCGGCCAAGCGCCCTGCGTGGCACTGCTCTCGTCCGACGACCCGCTGGCCGAGCTTCCCGTTCTGCCCTTGGCGGCGCTGGCGACGCGGCGGCTCCTGACCATGGCCAACCCGTTCCGGCTGCGCGGGCGCGTGCAGGCGGAACTGGACCGCCGGGGCATCGCCCCGGTGGCCCACCTGGCCACCAACACCACGATGAACGCCGCCCTGCTCGTCCGGGCCGGGCTTGGGGTCGCGGTGGTCGAGCCGGCCACCGCCTATGGCGCCCCGATCCAGGGCGTAGTGGTGCGACCGCTGGATGTGGAGATCCCCTTCCTGTGGGGCGTGGTGACGCCGGCCCGGCAACCCTGTTCGGCTCTCGTCACCGCTTTGATCGGCGCGGCGTACGAGAGCGCGACCGAACTGCTGCCGGGCTTTCGGCTCTGCGACCCGACGCACCGGGCGACGTCGGCCGAAGTCGAACCGACGATGGAGTATGGGGTATGACGGCGGCGGGGCTGCCGGCGCTCGAAGCGCGGCTGAAGCAGGATCTGGCCTATCTGGAGCTGCCGGCCAAAAGCTGGGTCCCGCAGCACCAGAAGGACGGGCGCACGGCGTATGACGTGGTGGTGGTCGGCGCCGGCATGTGCGGCCTGACCGCCTCGGCGGCGATGATCAATCTCGGCATCCGCAACATCGTGATGCTCGATGCCGCCCCCGCTGGCCTGGAAGGCCCCTGGGTGACCTTCGCGCGGATGCGGACCTTGCGATCGCCGAAAACGCTGACCGGCCCGGCACTGGGCCTGCCCGCGCTCACGTTCCGGGCCTATTACGAGGCCCGCTTCGGCGTCGAGGCCTGGACGGCGCTCGGCAAGATCCCGCGTCCGCTGTGGATGGAATATCTCGTCTGGTATCGCCGCGTGCTCAACCTGCCCGTGCTGAACGAGACCCGGCTGACCGGTCTGCGCCCCGTCGAGCAGGATTTGCTGGAACTGGACGTCGCGACCCCGGCCGGCCCGCAGCGCCTGCTGACCCGCCGGCTGGTCCTGGCCAATGGTCGGGACGCGCTGGGCGGCCCGTTCGTACCAGGGATCGCAGAGAGTATCGATCGGCGCTTCTGGGCGCATTCGGCGGAGGCGATCGATTTCGAGGCGTTGCGCGGGCGGGCGGTCGGCGTGGTTGGTGCCAGCGCCTCGGCGATGGACAATGCCGCGACGGCGCTGGAAGCCGGCGCCGGCAGCGTGGATCTGTTTGTCCGGCGGACGAAGCTGCCACGCATCAACAAGTTCACCGGGATCGGCAGCCCCGGCGTGGTGCATGGCTTCGCCGGCCTGCCCGACGATTGGAAATGGCGGTTCCTTCATTACGCGATGGCCGAGCAGACCCCGCCGCCGCGCGACAGCACGCTGCGCGTGTCGGCCCACGCCAATGCGCGGTTTCACCTGGGCAGCCCGCTGCTGCGGCTGGAACCGGCGGGCGACGCGCTGCGGGCGACCACGCCGAAGGGCAGCTATGATCTGGATTTCCTGATCTTCGCCACCGGCTTTCGCCAGGACCTGGACCGGCGGCCGGAATTCGCCGGTTTCGCCTCCTATATCCGGCTGTGGCAGGATCGTTTCCCGGCGCCGGACGGGCTCGACGACGAGGAACTGGCGACCTCGCCCGATCTCGGCCCGGCCTTCGAGTTCCAGGAACGCCAACCGGGCACCTGCCCGATGTTGCGGTACATTCATTGCTTCAACCATCACGCCACGCTCAGCCACGGCAAGCTGGCCGGCGATATTCCCGCCGTCAGCGAGGGCGCACAACGCCTGGCGCGCGGTCTGGCGCGATCCCTGTTCGTCGAAGACAGGAATTTGCACTATGCGGCCCTGCAGGCATTCGACACGCCGGAGCTGTTGGGCGATGAATGGCAGGATGCCGACGCACACCCCCGCACATCAGGAGATTAGCATGCGATACATTCGGTTCCGACGGCTCCTCCCTGCCGTTCTGCTCACGGGCCTCGGTCTCGCTGCCGCCGGAACCCCGCTGCATGCGCAGGAGGTGGACTCGGTCGTCAAGAAGCTGCAGGCCACGCACACCCTGACGATCGGCTATCGCGAAAGCTCTCTGCCACTCTCCTATCTGGGGCCGGACAACAAGCCGACCGGCTATGCCGTGGAATTCTGCCAGCGTATCGCCGAGGCCGCCAAGCGCGACCTGAAGCTGCCGACGCTCGACATCAACTATGTGCCCGTCACGATCCAGACGCGCCAGGCACTGATCGCCAACGGTACGGTCGATATCGTCTGCGACGGCACAGTGCGTACCTGGGCGCGGTCCAAGCAGGTCGCCTTCACGCCGATCCACTGGACGTCCGCCGAACAGCTGCTGGTGCTGAAAAGCTCCGGCATCAAGACTCTGGCCGATCTGAAGGGCAAGATCGTCATCATCGCCACCGGCGGCACCAGCGAGCCGACGGTGAAGCATCTGCTCGACGACGAGCACATGGATTTCCGCCTGATGCGGGTCAGCGACCATCCGGCGGCGCTGCTGGCGCTGGAAAGCCACCGCGCCGACGCCTATCTCAGCGACAATGCGGCGTTCTATGCCTTGATCAAGTCGTCGCAACATCCGGAAAACCTCGCTATCGTCGGACCGGAGCTGAGCTACCAGCCGGAGGCGCTGATCATTCCGCTGAACAACCCGGGTTTCGCCTGGATCGCCGGGCACGAGATGTCCGCCATGTTCAAGAATGGGGACGCGGAGAAGCTGGTGCAGAAATGGTTCAGCCCGTTCGGCATCGGCGTCGGCCCGAAACTGCGGGGCGCTTGGGACACCTACTCCTTCCCGGAATGAGGCAGCCACGGGACGCTGAGGCATGAACTACAACTGGGACTGGGGCATCCTGCTGCAGTCGCCCAATGCGGCGCTGCTGGTCGAGGGCGTGGCCTGGACGCTCGGCGTGACGGCGCTCAGCTGGACGATCGCGCTGGCGGTCGGCAGCGTCGTCGGCCTGACGCGCAGCCTGGCCTGGGCGCCCGGGCGGATCGCGGCGACCGCCTTCGTGGAGGTGTTTCGCAACGTGCCGCCGCTGGTGCAGCTGTTCCTGTGGTTCTTCGTGTTTCCGGAGGTCGTGCCGGACCAGGTCGGCCTCTGGATCAAGCGTGACCTGCCGTTGCCGGAGGTCACCACCTCGGTCGTCTGCATCGGCCTGTTCAGCGCGGCACGCGTCGCCGAGCAGGTGCGCGCCGGGATCGAGCTGGTGCGGGCCAGGCTGTTGCCGGCGGCCCTGGCCACCGGCCTGCGGCCGACCCAGGCCTATCGGCTGGTCGTGCTGCCGGTGGCGATGCGCAGCATCATCGGCCCGCTGACGTCCGAATTGCTGATCGCGACGAAGATGTCCTCGATCGGGCTGACCATCGGCGTGCTGGAGCTGACGGCACAGAGCCAGCGCATCGCCAACGACACCTTCCACGGGTTCGAAGCCTATGGCGCCGCGACCGTCAGCTATCTGGTGATCGGGCTGGCGATCACCGGCGTCATGCATCTGCTGGCGGTCTGGCTGCGCGTTCCCGGCCTGCAGGCGGCCTGATCGTTGGGCTCACTCGATTTCAGCGTCGTCTGGACGAACCTCGGCTTCTTGGGCAACGGCCTGGCGCTGAGCGCGCTGCTGGTGGTCGTGAGTTCCGTGGGCGGCATGATCCTGGGCGGCGGGCTGGCGGCGCTGCGCCTGTCGCGCCATCGCATCCTGCGGCTGCCGGCCGGCGCCTATGTGACGGTCATCCGCTCGGTCCCGCTGATCCTCGTGCTGTTCTGGTTCTATTTCATGCTGCCGCTCTGGACGGGGCACACCATCGGCGCCTTGCCGTCGGCCTTGATCGCCTATGTGATGTTCGAGGCGGCGTTCTATTGCGAGATCATCCGAGCCGGCGTTCGTGCCGTGCCGCCGGGTCAGTCGATGGCGGCGGCGGCCACCGGCCTTCGCCCGTGGCAGATGATGCGCCTGGTCGTGCTGCCGCAGGCGCTCGTCGCCATGGAGCCGCTGCTGGTGAACCAGGTGGTCATCCTGTTCCAGGACACGGCACTCGTTTATGTCGTGGCGCTGCGTGATTTCCTGACGGCGGCCAGCGTGATCGCCAGCCGGGACGACCGGCCCGTGGAATTGTACGGCTTCGTTGCCGTGGTCTATTTCGTCATCTGCCTGGCCGGGTCACAGCTCGCCGGCCGTCGGCGGGGAGAGGTGATCCAGTGAGCGAACCCGCCATGGTCGTGCTCGACCGCGTCAGCAAATCATACGGGCGCACGCCCGTGCTTCAGGACTGCTCGACCCGGGTGACCAAAGGCCAGGTGATGGTCGTGTGTGGGCCTTCGGGCTCCGGCAAGAGCACGATGATCAAATGCGTCAATGGGCTGGAGCCCTACCAGAGCGGCAGCATCACCGTGGACGGCGTCACGTTGGGACCCAAGACCGACCTGCCGACGCTGCGGGCGCGCATCGGCATGGTGTTCCAGCATTTCGACCTCTATCCGCATATGAACGTGCTGCAGAACATCTGCCTGGCGCAAATCCACGTGCTGAAACGCACCCGTGCGGAAGCGGAAGCCCGCGCCCTGCAACTGCTGCGCCGGGTGGGCCTGCCCGACAAGGCCGCGAGCCGGCCTGCGACGCTGTCCGGCGGGCAGCAGCAGCGGGTGGCGATCGCCCGCGCGCTGGCGATGGACCCGGCCGTGATGCTGTTCGACGAGCCGACGTCGGCACTCGATCCGGAGATGGTCAGCGAGGTGCTGGACGTCATGCAGGACCTGGCACAGGACGGCATGACGATGATGGTCGTAACCCACGAAATGGGCTTTGCGCGCCGCGTGGCGCATCGTGTGCTGTTCCTGGATCAGGGGCGTGTGCTGGAAGACGCCGACAAGGATGCCTTCTTCGCCGAGCCCGGTACGGAACGCGCCCGCCAGTTCCTCTCGAAAGTGCTGCATCATTAGCTGAAGGCGCCGTCGGGACGCCGCCGCCTCCTACGTCCGGAATCCCGGATAGGCGAAGGCGCCGGCGAAGCGGCCGGCGGTGACGGGCGCCGTCTCGCCGGGCAGGGTCATGTAGACGAAGCATTCCGCAGCGCCGGACGGCTTAGAAATCATTGTCGAGGGCCTTCGGGCTCCAGGCGTGCAGGCGCTCGCGGCCTCTGGCCAGGAGACGACCTTCCTCGTCGGCTTCGGGATCGGCGACCTGCGCCAGTTGCTCGCTCAGGCCGAAGGCCCAGAGCAGTCCGACATAAATGGCGATGCCCGTTGACGGCTTGCCCCTCTCGGCATCGGCGACGACATGGCGGTCTTCGCCGCGACATCCTCGATCGACAGGTTCCGGCGCAGCCGTGCGGTGCGAAGATTGCTACCGAGTGTCTTCAGGGCCTGATCGACCGGATAGGGCGGCGCCACCAGGAGAGAGTTGCGGGCGGACATGGTTCTTCAAGTCTCCCGAGACAGCCGTATCGGTATCCTGAGGCACCATAACCCTATGGATGGCGAGTTCCAACCATTGTCGTCTCAAGGCTACATCGCATAGGACCAGGTCGCCTTGAGATTCCATAACGAGCCAGGCAGTGAAGCCATCGAGCTCTGCCCGGACGGCGGCCGGCATCAGCCTCCGACCGTGGTGCCGAGGGCCGCTGCCTGCTCGGTTGGTCCGGCCAGGGCGCGCAATGCCGCAATCCGCGCCATGAGAGCGGTGGCGTCGTCGGCGGGCAGCATGCGGCGGGCGAGGGTGCCGGCCTCGTCGCCACGCCCCGCAAGGCCGAGCACCAGCACCAGGTTGCGCATATGGCGAGCTCCGGCCAGCGGCGATGCCGCCACGGCGCGCATCATGTCCACCGCGCGCGTGCCGTCGCCGGTCAACGCCAGGGAGAGGGCGTAGTCGCTCCTGAGGTCCACGTCGTCGGGCGCGGTGCGAAGCGCCGCCTCATAGATGCTTCTGGCTTCTTCATGCTTGCCGGTCAGGTCGAGGGCGACGCCGAGATTGCGATGAGCCCGGAGATCGCCCGGCGCCAGGCCGGCCGCACGCTGCAGCGGCTCGACCGCCGCTGCCGGCCGACCAAGCGCGATGTCGGCGCTGCCCAGGCCGACCAGGGCCGTCTCGTCGTCCGGCGCCCGCTCGCTTGCCATCCGGTAGGCTCCGCTCGCCTGCTCGAAGGCGCCGGTCGCCATCAACGCATCACCCAGCTTGACGAGCAGGGCGGCGGCGGCTGGCGTCGTGGCCGACACGGCCTGACGGTAGAACGCGATCGCGGTGACCAGATCGCCCCGGGCGCGGGCGTCATCGGCGACACGCACGAGACCTTCGCTCGACGCCTTTTCCGACGGCGGCGACAGGTCGTCCTTCCGCGTCGAACCGGGCGTGGAGCAAGCCGCGATCGATAGTGCCAACGTCATGGCGATGGCGGACGACGCGAGCAACCGCAACGGCGGTCGGCGGCTCATGCCGGCTGGCGCAGGGCGACCGGGGCCATGATCGCGCTGGTCGAGGCGGCTTCCGCGATCAGCCAGTTGCGCAGCCTCGCGACATGGGCATCCCGTTCGATCATCGGCGCGCCGGCAAGATAGATCGCCTGACCGCATGGGACGGCGTGGCTGAAGGGCATGACCAGCCGCCCTTCGGCAATTTCGTCGACGACGAGCGAGTGCCGTACCAGTGCCACGCCGATCCGATGCAGGGCCGCATCGACCAGCAGCGACGCGTTGCGAAAGCCGATCGCGTGGGAGAGTCCGCCCGCATCGATCCCGGCCTTTCGAAGCCAGTTGCCGGGGTCGCTGCGACCGGCATGCAGCGCTTCCTGGCCGCCTTCGTGCAACAGCTTCACGCGCAACAGGTCCTGTGGGTGGAACAGGCGGAATTTCGTCTGGAAATCCGGCCGGCAGACCGCGATCAGCTCGTCGTCGACGAGCCGGACCATGCCCGGCTCCTCCCGGTCGGCCAGCCGGATCGACAGGTCCGTGTCGTGATGGGCGGCCGGATCGCTTTCGTCATGGACGATCAGCGCCACCTCGATTTCGCCGAGCGCCGTCATCAACCGGTCGAATCGCGGGATCAGCCAATGCTGGGCAAAGGCGTTGAATACGGTCAACCGAACGGCCGTCACCGGACGCTGCGCCCAGTCTGCTGCCTCGGTCAGGCGGCCGATGACCTCCCGAACGGTCATCAGATAGCGCGCGCCGGCGGCCGACAGGCGGAACTGGCCGTTCTCGCGCACGAAGAGCAGAAAGCCCAGGTGCTCCTCGAGTCCTTTCAGCCGGATGCTCACCGCCGCCTGGGTAATGCATAGTTCTTCCGCGGCACGGCTGACGCTTTGCAGCCGCGCGACAGCCTCGAAAGCTTCGAGCGAACGTATTGATGGAGGGCGTCTGCTCACGATCAGTCCTCGCCTGGTTCATGACGCTAAGCCGCCGGCGGAACCGCAAAAGGACGCGGCATGCCGTACAACGATCGGATTGGCCATCACAAAGGATTCGCGGCTTACCGGCATCGCCGGACGCACGTCTTCCTGGCCACAAAGTTCGAAGGAACAACCCTTCGGGGTGTTGCCTGACAAAGCCCGGCACCCTTCCCGAAGCGTCCGCCGCGACCTCTGGAGGCCTCGGTCGACGCAGGCATACGGTTACTGGTTCGTTAACAGACGGCAAATCAAGGGATATCAAAATTTCCAAAGCGATCGGCGGTCGGATTCGCCAAAGACCGCCAAAACATTGGAATTACGCGATTCTTTGTGTTGGAATGTCCTTAAAATGCCACACCGGACCTTCTCGTCATCTGGCGAATCTGTCGTGGCTCACTATCTTGAATGGGCTGCGCGCGTCTCCGGCAGCGGAGGCGTGGAACACCGTGGTTTAGCCCTCACCAAAGAGCGGATGATGACTGCAGCAGAACTCTGCTTTGCCTTTGGCCCGTTTCGCCTGCTGCCGAACCGGCGTCTGCTCTTGCGGGGCGAGCTTCCGGTGACGATCGGCAGCCGAGGCTTCGATATCCTGGTCAGCCTGATCGAGCATCGCAACGCGCTGGTCGACAAGGAGCGGCTGAAGCGGCTGGTATGGCCGAACGCAACGGTCGCCGACCATAATCTGACCGTCCATGTCTCGAGCTTACGCAAACTGCTCGACGAGGATGGCTCTCGCTACATCGCGACGGTCCCCGGCCGCGGCTATCGCTTCATCGCACCGGTCGAGGCGGTGGCGGCGGCTCCGGCCGCCCCGCCGCCGGCCGCATCGGGCAACGATAATCTGCCGCTGCCGCTGACCCGCCTCATCGGTCGTGCCGCCGATCTGCACCAGCTGCGAGCCACCGTGGCGGAAAGCCGGCTGGTCACGATCGCGGGTGCGGGCGGCATCGGCAAGACGCACTTGGCGCTCGAAGCGGCCCGGCAGCTGAGCGGCGACTATCCCGACGGTATCTGGCTGGTCGAACTGGCCACGACGACCGAACCGGAACTGGTGCCGACGGCGATCGCCGCCGCCTTGCGGATGGAAATGAGCCGTACCGACGGGCTGGATGGGGTCACCCGCTTTCTGCGCGACAGGCGGGCGCTCATCGTGCTCGACAATTGCGAACATCTGCTGGAGGCAGTCGCCCGAGCGTGCGAACTGATCCTCAGGGCCTGTCCGGAGGTCGGCATCCTCGCGACCAGCCGCGAACCGCTGCGCGGCGAGGGCGAGCGGGTCTATTGGCTGCCGGCGCTGGCCGTGCCCCTGACGTCGGAAGGGCTGACCGGCACCGCTGCCCTCGGCTATGCGGCGATCGAGTTGCTGATCGAGCGGACGCGCTTTGCGCTCGGTCATTTCGATCTGGCCGACGGCAATGCGCCGGCGCTCGCGGAAATCTGCCGCCGGCTGGACGGCATCCCGCTGGCATTGGAACTGGCGGCGCCGCTGTTGCGCGTCATGACGGCCGCTGAACTCGCCGCCCGCCTGGACGATCGCTTCAGCCTGCTGACCGGTGGCCGGCGAACGGCATTGCCGCGTCAGCAGACGCTCAAGGCTGCCATCGACTGGAGCTACGACATGCTGAGCGAGGCGGAGCGAACGCTGCTGCGCCGGCTGTCGATCTTCGCCGGCGTCTGGACGATCGATGCCGCGGTTTCGGTCGTCGCCGGCGATCCGCTGGCCCCCGGCGACATCTTCGATCTGGTCGCCTCGCTCGCCGACAAATCGTTGCTGACGGTCGATCTCACCGGCGCCGAACCGCTCTACCGCCTGCTGGAAACGACCCGGCAGTATGCCGCCGAGAAGCAGGCGGAGGCCGGCGAGCCCGATCACTATGCAGCACTCGCGCAATGGCTCGTGGCGCGGGGCTACGCGGCCGAACGGGATTGGCAGGTCACCGGCGATCGTCCGTTCCATGCGCGGTATGCCGCGGACGTGGAAAACCTGCGCGCGGCCCTGAACTGGTGCTTCGGTGCGGCCGGCGATGCGGCACTCGGCCTCGAATTGGTCGGTGTCGCCTATGCCCACTGGAGCGCGCGCTCGCTGTTTTCGGAACGGCGCCGCTGGCTCGACAAGGCGGTGGCCCGCCTCACGCCCGCGACACCGCCAGGCGTCGTCGCGCGCCTGTGGTACGGATGGAGCTTCGCCTTCAGCCTCAACGACCCTGCGGGCCTGGAACCGACGCTGCGCGCGGCGGCTCTGTTTCGGGAAATCGGCGATCAGATCGGCCTTGCCCGGGCACTGGTGCGCGGCGCTTCGGCTGCGGCCGGATCGGGCGATCTCGCCGATGCCGAAGCTTATCTGAGGGAGGCAGAGCCGATCCTGGCGCCCCGCGGATCCAGCCGCATTCTCGCCGTGTGGTTTCGAACCGTCGGCGAGATCGGCTATCTCGCCGGCGATTTCGCGGCCGCGCGCCGCGCGTTCATCGCCGGCGCGGAGATCGCCCGCACCATCGGCAGTCCCCGCACCCTCCTGGACATTCGCGTCAGCCTGGCGGAGCTGGAGTTCAGCGCGGGCTCCGTCGCCCGGGCAATCGAAATCGCCCGCGAGGCGCTCATGGATTTCGACGAGTTGCCCGACCGTTACGACGGCATGATCCGCGCGACGTCCAACCTCGCCGCCTATCTGCTGGCGGCGGACGAGTTCAGCGAGGCGCGCTGCCTGTCCGTGCGCAGCCTGGAGGCCGCCCGGATCCAAGGCCTTCATTCCGCCTATGTCTGGATGATCGAGCGGTGCGCCCTGATCGTGCTGGAACAGGGGCGTCCCGAGCAAGCCGCCCGGTTGCTCGGCTATACCAACTCCTTCCTGGCCGACAAGCGAACCGGTCGCCGGCCTACGGAGCGCTATATCGTCGAACGCCTTTCGAGTTCGCTGCATCGTGTCCTTCCGCCAGCCGCCCTCCGACATGCCATGGACGAGGGTGCACTCTGGCCGCGGGAGCGTGCCCTGGCCGAAGCCCAGAAGATCTGAGCTCGTCTGAGAAGGTTCGAAGAGCGTCGCTCAGGGATGCTGTGACGCGGCGGGCTTGGGCAACGTGATCGACTGCCCGGGGAAAATGAGATCGTCGTTTGCAATCTGAGGGTTGGCTTTCTCCAACGCGGACAGTGTCACTCCTGCGTTCTGGGCGATTTCGGTCAGCGTCTCGTCTCGTCGAACGATATGCGGCTTCGGCGGCGCAACGGGCGGCGGGGGCGGCGGGGGCGGCGGCGGAGACGCCGGCGGGGCCGGGTGGTGCGGTGGCGGCTGCACCGGCGTGGTCGGCGGTGTCACAGGCGGAGTCGTCTTCGCTGCGGCGGGCGCCGTGAGCGCCCGGTAGACGGAAAACAGGTTGACGGCGAGGGCCGCGATGCCAACGGTCAGCGTGACCGTGGTTTTCTTGTATTTTCCTTGCCGCTGAACGCGGGCGCTCGCCTGGGTCTTGGTGAATTCGACATATTTGCTCTTCCCGATCGGCAGCGGCCTGCCATGGCTTTTCGCCGTGGTGGCGTCGGTCGGGCGCGTCGTCGGCAAGTCCGCGGGCTTCTGGCGTGTGATGATCAGCTTTTCATCGGGCGAGCGTTCGCTCAGGAATTTGGTGCCGTCCATCTGCTTGCTGGCCGAGCCGAAAACGCGCTTATCATCGGCGTCGTACGTGGCCTCGTACCAGTTCAACTCCTTGCCGTCGCCGCGCGTGGCATAGCCGACCAGCTTGTCGTCCCGATAGATGGAAATGTTTTCGGGTGCCTTTGTGCTCAGGCGGTAAAGCGCCCCGTTCAGCCCGATCAGGACGGTGTCCGTCACGATGGCAGTCGGGGAAGGATGCGCGGTCTGTAATTTCGCGATCGCATCGGTCCCATAGCCGACGATGTACGCGTTGGACCCGATACCATCCATCCATTTCTTGATCTTCTTCATCCGCGCCGTGGTCTCGTATTTGGCATCGGACGTTCGGGCGATGGCGGTTTCCATGGCGCTCGATACGAGGGCCATGACGGTACCGGTCGAATTGGCCGCGGCTGTCGCGGCCGTCATGGTCAGACCGACCACTTTGGGAACCGAACTCGCCAGACTGACGCCCCAGGTGGTGATGAACAGCGAGCGGACCGTGACGCCGAATTTCGTCTTTGGATTGAACGGGTCCGCTGCGGCGCTCGGAATACCGGACTCGGCCTCCACCGCCTTGAAGTAGTCGGCGACCGATTGGGACAGCTTGTCCCTGGCGGGCTGGTCGAATGTCCCCTGGTCGGCCTTCGACCGGGCCTGATGCAGCAGTCCCAGCAGCGTCCGGGTGTGTTGGGTGATCACGGTCAGGGATTCGGGCGCGGTGCCGCGGCGGCTCAGATGTCCGACCAGATAGCGGTGATAGTTGTTGATAATGTCGGTCGCACTTTCCAGGCGAACCGATTTCACCTCGTCGAGGGTGTGATCCTGAAACTGCTTCCTCATCTTCGAGGCATTCAGGGAATAGCGCAACAGCGATCCGAAGGTAGTGGTCTTGCTGAAGTCACGGACATTGGGAACGAGAGTTTCAGCCAGGTAGCCCACGGTACCGATCCCGAGGAACCCTACCGTCTTGGCCACCGTCGCGACCTTGCTGCGGCCGCTCCGGTAGGTTCTGGAATACCAGACCGGGCCGTTCGTTCCGTCCATGCGCACATAGCCCAGCGGCTTGCCGGAGCCGTCTGCCGGAAAGGCGTAGAAACGGTCGCTCGAACCGGAAGTGCCCGCCGTGGCGCGCACGTCGTCGAGGGTGAGCAGCGGCCGGCCGGCCAGGGGTTTGTTCAGGCCCTTCTTCGGCGCGTCCGAAGCCTGAGCGAAGCGGACGTCGTCGAACTTGCCGTCGAAGTCTTTTGTGGTCGGCGGCAGGGTGATGCTGGGTGTCTTGAGCGTGGCGGCATCGGGGAAGGGATCGGGAAACAGCCGCTCCTTGTGCAGACCGACCTTCGCGGCGGCGGTCAGGTAGGCGCTGACGCCGCCGAGGAATGCGCCATTGACTATTCGTTGACCGATACCCGGCTTTTCCGAGCTCTGCTTGCTGCGCACGTAGGCGCGCGAAAGGGTCCGGTGGCGGTGGCCGTTCAGCAGCCGTGGCTCGCTGTCGTAGGCGATCGGGCGGCTCGTCGTCGTCTCGGAGGTCGACGACGGGCCTTGCTGGTCGCGCCACGCGATCTGGCCCGCGATGTTGTCGTTGATCTGCTTGCCGAGCGCCAAGCGTTCGGCATAGGTGCCGCCGCCGTGTTCGATCACGATGGTACTGATGTCCTGCGGCAATCCGGACGCCACCCGGCCGCGGGTCAGATCGATCGCGTCATTATAATCCTCGGGTGACATGCCGCCATAGATCTGTCCGGTGACGACTCCATTCTTGAGTTCATCGAAGCGCGCGGTGAAATCGACATTGCCGTACGGGATTCGGCTGCCGGTTGGGCTGACGCCGGCCGCGGCGTCCATATCGACATGGACCGCGATCTTCTTCGGCGTGACGCCGATGTTGCTGAAATTGCCGCCGGCCGGATCGGTATTTTGCAGCGCGATATGTAGGGGAACGGCGGCAAACGTCCCGTTCGTCCTTCCCTGATCGGGATCGGTGAGGGTTTTTTTAGCCCGATTCGTCGAGAAGTCCGCTTCGACGATCGGCGTGATGATGCCGTAGTGCCGGTCCTGGGTTTTCGGGTTGATCCAGCTGACGAGGTCCAACTCGGCCGCGGCTCCGTCGCCCAGCGCCGCCCGATAGATCTTGCTGACGGCCACGGCGTTGCGTGCGTTGTATTCGCCGGTGTCGTGGGCGACATCCGACTGCCACATCCATTTGACCAGATAGAGCCGGTTCTTCGTGCCCAGCACGCCCGAGACGTCGCGCAGAACGCCGCCCGGCCAGCGTCCGCCCGGCTTGTCCTCGGCCGGTTTCATCTGGCCCGAGGTGATGGCCGCCTCGATGTCGAAACCGGCGGCACGGGACGGCACATAAGCGTCGTACGCGAAGCCACTCCCTCTGCCGATCGTGTCCCGGCCGTGGGCGTCGGTGACGACGACGTAGCGTGCCGAAGCGACAGGGCTTTCCGGCGTAAAATAGGTTTTCCGCGCCTGTCTTACCGCCTTGCGCTTCCCGGTCGTCCCGCGCTCGACGACGATCGTACCGTCCTGCCCTATCCTGGCGCGCGCGCGGGACCCGCTTCCGAGTCGGCTGGGCAACGCTTCGGGCCCCGCGGTTTCGTAGACGAAAATCTGCGTGCCGGGCCTCAGGGCGCCGTCGCTCGCGGCATCGACCAGATCCTGTATATGGTCGCCATAGACGACAAGCGGGCGGGAGCCATTTGCGATCGTGTGTACGGTAGCACCGGTCGGCGCCGCCGGATCCTGGGCACCCCGTATCGGCCATACCGGCCCGCGCTTCACCATGCCGACGGCGAGCCCGCCATTGGTCGGGTGGACCGCGGCGTATCCCATGGGAAGATCGGTGGCGTCGGTCAGGACGAGCGACTGGTATGGGCCCTGCGGTCCGGCATTGGGATCGACCACGAGATACGCGTCCGTTCCGGCCGGCTTGGTCTGTTCGCCCTGGGCGGTTTGGATCCGGGCCTTCTGATCGACCGGATAGCCCATGTCCGACAGCCGAACCATCGGAACGGCGGCGCCATCGGGATGGGAGTATTTCTTGAAGGGCGTGCCTTCGATGGGCGCCTCGGACAGGCTCGCCGCCGGGACGAACGAATAGACCCGCGGCGTAGCGGCCGATGCCGTCGCGCTCTCCGGCTCGATCGAATTTGCACTTGTGAGCGGTTCCGCCGTCGATACGGAGGATCTCGCTACCAGCACGGCTTTTGCCAGGGTAATATAGTGGTCGATCAAATACAGATGCTGTTTTAGGATATTCGGAACACGCTGCGCAGACGCAGGATCTGTAAGATCGAACGTTCCGTCCGAGTGTATAAGGAATTGCAAATCTGAGATATATACCTTTTCACCGATCATCCATTCTCTTGTTTCTTCGAGACTTTTGGCGCTCTTTTCGGTGAAAGGGGTAACGTCATTGACATATGTATTTCTGAATCCGCCCCACAGATTTGGACGCCTCTCGAGCGACCGGTCATCCGTTGCATAGGAGTCCATCACGAGGGCAAAGTGACCAAACACCTTCGTAATTCCGTGGATCGCCGCTAGATGAGGCGGCTTCCACGAAGCAATCATCCGGATCAAATCGACCATCTTTTGAGGAGTATCGCGGAGTGTCGCAGACGGACCATCGTCTCTGTATACGACTACAGCCTTGTCAGTTCCGAGCTGGAAGGTCGTCTTTCGTCCGCCGGCACCGCGGAATTGACCTAAATATTCTTCCGCGCGAATAGGACGTCGGACCCCATCATCGCCAGTTAGGTACAGCCTATCATCCGCTTCATCGAGCGTGATCGTGCCGCCGGATCTCATCTCGATCGGTTTCGGACTCAGTATTTCCCACTCAGTCGGTGCGTCGATTTTAGGTGTGAACACTGTTTCCCTAGTAATATTTGAGATCTGCTGTGCCAGATTTTGTGTAACTTTGGAAGGGGAAGTAAAATACAAAGCGATGGGTTGTGGTTGATCTCCTTCCCATTCATAGTAGAATTTACTTTGAAGAATGAATTCATGAGGAGTTTTATTCAACATTTCGTCTGCGAAATTTATCCGCGCAGCGCCCTGAATCGGTTGATTCTTGAGTACCGGTCCGAGACTGGCATCAAGGGCACGAATCCTTACTTGGCGTGCCATTTCTGTCGGTGAAGCGATGCCGCAGACATTGCAGTAGCCGTCATCGATCTGGCCGTTGCAATCGGCTTCCTGGCAAATGTCCGTCTCGCTGCTGGTCGCACTGTTGAGCGCCGGCGCATCGTGCGTCGAATTCGATTCGGCCGGCTTCACGCCGCCTCTGCCCCGGGTCCCGTGCTTACCGTCGGCGACCGGGCGGCCCGTTGACGGCGTGCCATTTCCAGCATCGACCAGACTATCGTCGCTCACGGTTACGACCGAGGGCGTGGTGCGCGATGTCGTCGTATCGACGGCCGACGTTCCGGTCGATGTTGACGCCACGCCGGAATCGGCATGGTCTTCCTCTGCCGCCAATTCGCTGAGGTCCGCGGCACTCTGCCGTTCGCCCGAACGGGCCGAAGTCTGGTTGTGGTCGGCTTCGTCGGCCTGCTTGGAATTGGCGGCGGATCCGGTGATGACGGTCGTAACCAGTGCGGTGATGGCCGATGCGGCCACGATCGGGGCGGTAACCGGCGGCTCCTCGTCGGTCGCGTCCGGCTCTTCCGCCGGGGAGGCCCCCGGATCATTGGCGGCGGGCGGATGGTTGCCTGTAGCGACCGGCTGCGTCGTTCCGTCGTCGGAGACGGTGGCCCGGGTGCCGGTGCTCAGCGTCGGCAGGCTGAGGGTCCAGGACGCTGCCTGGTCGGTCGCGGCCGCCGGTCTGCCGCCGGTCGTC
>NZ_DASZBY010000025.1:0-14346 GCF_035943795.1 Aliidongia sp.
TCCAGCAGCATCGGGTCGGCCTTGGCCAGCCCCTCGCTCATCGCCATGCGCGCGGCACTCTTGAACGCCATGTCGGAACTGTCGACCGCGTGGAACCCGCCGTCGAGCAGGGTCACGCCCAGGTCGACCACCGGAAAGCCGAACGGCCCCTTGCGCGTCGCCTCCTCGGCCGCCTCGCCCACGGCCGGGATATATTGCCGGGGCACGGCGCCACCCACGACCTTGTCGACGAAGCGAAAGCCGTCGCCGCGGCCCAGCGGCTCGATCGCCAGCTTGACGTCGGCGAACTGGCCATGGCCGCCGGTCTGGCGCTTCAGGCGCGCATGCTGTTGCACCGGCCGGCGGATCGTCTCCTTGAACGCGACCTGCGGCCGCTGGGTCACGAGCTTCAGCCCCGAGGCGCGCCCGAGCCGGTCGAGCGCCGCATGCAGATGGATCTCGCCCTGGCCGGCGAGCACGGTCTCGCCGGTCGCCGGATCCTGGATCAGGCCCAGGGACGGATCCTCCTCGACCAGGCGATGCAACGCCGTCGACAGCTTGACGTCGTCCTTGCGGTCCTGGGGCGCCACGGTCAGCGCATAGACCGCAGGCGGCGGCGCCGGGAAATCCACATCGGCCACCGGCCCGTTCGGACCCAGCGCCATGCCGCTGGCGACGCCGTCGAGGCGCGCCAGCGCCACGATCTCGCCGGCCTCGGCCTCGCTGCCCTTGACGGTTTCTCCCCCGATCATGCGATAGATGCCGCCGATCCGGGCCGTGCCCAGGCCGCTGCCGTCCTTGACCGGCCCGCGCCAGATCCGCGCGTAGGACAGGCGGCCGGCATGGGCCGGATGGACGGTCTTGAAGGTCTGCACCAGCGGCTCGCCCGTCGGCGCGATGCCCCGTCGCTCCGCCGTCATCAGCGGATCGGGTCCGTCATGGCGCAACGCCTTCCACAACCGCCGGACGCCATGGCCGCGCAGGGCGCCGCCCAGCAGGGTCTCGACGATCGCGCCGCTCGTCTGGTCCTTCTTCAATTGGTCGAAGATTTCGGCGGGACTGAGCTGCAGGTCCTCCAGGATCTTTTCCAGCAACCCGTCGTCATGATCGGCCAGCACCTCGACCAGCGCGTCGCGCGCCTCGTCCTCGCGGGCCTGCATCGGGACCGGCAATTTCACCAGTTCCGACGGCTCGCCCTTGCGATAGCGATAGGCGCGGGCGCTCACCACGTCGACATAGCCCACGACCCCGTCGGCCTCGCGCATCGGCACCTGGCGCAGCACGAGCGGATGTTTCGAAAATTCCTGGAGTGCGGCCAGCGTGTCGCGCATCCGTCCGGCGAGCGTATCGACCTTGTTGACGAACAGCAGATGCGGGATGCCGCGTTCGTCGAGCTCCTTCAGGATCGGCGCCACGGTCAAGGCTCGCTCCGGCGCGGGCTCGCACACCGCGACGGCGATGTCGACGGCGGTGAGCGCGGCCGAGGTCTCGTAGGAGAATTCGATGGAGCCGGGACAATCGACGATCGACCAGGGATCGCCCATGAAGCGGCAATGGCCGACGGTCAGTTCCGTGCTCATGGCCCGGGCCTTGGCATCGCCGGACCGGCGGATCGGCTGGCCGGCCGCCGCCATCAGGGCCTCGAACAGGCTGCTCTTGCCGCTGCCATAGGGCCCGACCAGGGCGACGGCACGGGGACGGGCCGCCGCGGCGGCCCCGGGTCCATTGTCGGACAATGTGATCTGTGCGGGCATGATGGCGCCTCCCTGGGGAGGATCGCTCTCGAGGGCGACCCTCTCGCGATGGCGGCGCCGGCAGCTTCGGCGCGGGCGCCGACTGATGGGATCAGCCTCGCGCCGTCTGCGGGTCTTGTCGAGGGTCTTCCATTTCGCAAGCGACGATTCCACGCCCATCGATATGGCGCGACACGCGGCCATTCGACCATAAGTGGCGTTTGATCGCGCGGAGTAAATCTACTATAGGTTTAGGATTGGAACAGGGGCGAGGCGCACGTGAAGCTTGTCGTTGAAGGCTGGCGCTCGCTCAGCCACAGCTATGCAATCGTCAATCAGTGGCAGTTGCTGGCGTTGCGACGACGCCGTGGCATCGAGATGCGTACCCGTGACCTGCCATTCTTCAATCCATTGTGGCGCAGGCAGCAGGGGCTTTTCCCTCCCGAGAGCGCCCGTGTACTTCAAGCGATCAAGCCCCCGCAGTCGGACTTCGCTCCTGCCGCGACGCTTCGCATCTCCTTTCCCTATGACCTGACGCCAGCGCTCACCGGCCGCACCTTCGTTTACGGGACGGCGGAACATCGCGTCGTGCCGCGATCGTTTCTGGCGTCAGGCACCAGCCTGCGCGCCGCGCTGGCGGATCCGTCTCTGACAATCCTGACACCGACGCACTGGTCCGCAGAGGGCTTCCAACGACTGGGCTTTGACGACACGCAGATCGCGGTGATCGCGCACGGCATCGATCCTGCTCTGTTCCGGCCGCGCCCGGAGAAACGAGATGCCATGCGACAGGAACTCGGCGTCTCGGGTTTCGTGTTCATGAGCGCGGGCGCCATGACCAGCAACAAAGGCATGGACCTACTGCTGCGCGCATTTGCGGCAGTTGCGGACCGCTACAATCACGTCAGATTGCTGCTGAAAGGCGCCGATCGGCTCTATTCCTCACAGCATTTTATCCAGCAGGCCTTGTCCTCCTTGACACGGTCCCAGGCGAATTTGGTCGTGAAACGCCTGGTCTATGGAGGCGAAGCGCTGTCGATGGAACAGATGTCAGGGCTCTACCAGGCTGCCGACGCTTATGTGTCGCCCTATCGCGCAGAGGGATTCAACCTTCCTGTGCTGGAGGCCACGGCATGTGGCCTGCCCGTCATCTGCACGCACGGGGGAGCGACCGACGATTTCGTCACCGACGCTTTTGCCCGAAGGATCGAGAGCCGCCCGCGCCCAGTGACAATCGACGACGCGGTCGGCGTCGCCCTGGAACCCGACATCGACCACCTGACCGACCTGATGCGCCGGATGGTCGATGACGACGGCTTTCGCCGGCAGGCGGCGACCGAGGGTCCACGCCATGCCGTCGAGAACTTCACCTGGGACCACGCCGTTGACAGGCTGTTGCCCAGGCTGTTTCCGGAGGCGGCCTAATCGGGCAGGTCGAAACTCCCGCTGCTCATCAGCACCGCAGTGCCGCCGACGCGGGCGGCGACCAGTTTGCCGTCCACGATGTCGGCGCCGATGTCGATCCGACTGGGCCGGCCCAGCTCCGTGCCCTGGGACAGGGTCCAGCGGGTCGCGCCGTCGGGCAGCCGCTGGTGGGCGGCCAGGAAGCCCACGAAGGCGGCGGCGGCGGCGCCGGTCGCCGGGTCCTCGGTGATGCCCATGGCCGGCGCGAACATGCGCACCCGCGCCGTGCGGCCCTGGGTCCAGTCGTCGAGTGCCACGAGATAGAGATGCTGCATCGGCGTGCCGGCGAGATGGCTGCGCCAGAGCGCCAGGTCGATCGCCGCGTCCGACAGCCGCTCGGGCCGGATCGGCTGGACCGCGAAGGGCACGCCGGCGCTGAGGATCTCGCCGGCCACCTGCGGGTCGAGCGCCGCCTCGTCGAGACCGATCGCGGCCGCCAGCAGCGCCCGATCGAACTGACCGGGCTGCCGGGTCGGCAGCACCGGGCTGGTGAGGG
Source organism: Aliidongia sp. (assembly GCF_035943795.1). NCBI lineage: Bacteria > Pseudomonadati > Pseudomonadota > Alphaproteobacteria > Rhodospirillales > Dongiaceae > Aliidongia > Aliidongia sp. The sequence goes on from NZ_DASZBY010000025.1 coordinate 3,673, forward strand.
TCGCGTGCAGCCGCCCGGCCGCGTCGCGCTCGATGGTCACCGGCACCGGGCCGGCGCCTTCCTCCAAGACGATGTCGCGCCGGCAGTCGATCGGGCCCAGTCGTCCGGTCTCGGCCAGTATGAGGGCGGTGCCGACGGTCGGATGACCGGCGAAGGGCAGCTCCATCGCCGGGGTGAAGATGCGCAGCTTGTGCGTATGAGCCGGGTTCTGAGGCGGCAGCACGAACACGGTCTCGCTCAGATGCAGCTCGGCCGCGAGACGCTGCATGGTCTCCGGCGCCAGGTCGGCATCGGGGAAGACCGCCAGTTGGTTGCCGCCGAACGGCCGGTCGGTGAACACGTCGGCAGTGAGATAGGGGTGCTGGGGCATGACGGTATCCGGCGAGTGGCGAAGGGCCCCAGTGTCGCCACCGGAGCCCTTCCGCTCAACCGAGAATTTCTCGCCCGCAGGACGAGCTACACTATTTCGCGCCCAGCAGGTCGACCTCGAACAGCAAGGTGGCGCCCGGCGGAATGTCGCCGCCGGCGCCACGCGCGCCATAGCCCAGTTCCGGCGGGATGATCAGGGTGCGCTTGCCGCCGACGTGCATGGTGGCCAGGCCCTCGTCCCAGCCCTTGATGACCTGGCCTTGGCCGAGCGTGAAGGAGAACGGCTCGCCATTGTCGAGCGAGCTGTCGAATTTCTTGCCCTTCTTGCCGTTGACGAACAGCCAGCCGGTGTAGTTGACCGTGACGGTCTGGCCGGCCTGCGGCACCGGCCCGATGCCGGGCTTGGTGTCGATGATGTGCAGGCCGCTGGGCGTGGTGACGTCGCCTGCCGCATGGGCCGCAGTGAGCGGCGCCGAGGCTACGAACAACGAGAGGACGGTACCGAAGAGACGCTTGAAGGACATGGGGCCTCGAAAGCTGAGCGACCGGCGACCGCCGGCCCTGATGACGCCAGACATTAGCGTCATCAGGGCCGGGCAGCTAGGCCGTTAGTCCTTGACGCGGCCGACCAACTGGACCGGGTTGACGAACCGCAGGGCGATCATCAGCCAGAACAGCGACGAGACCATGTAGACGACGGCGAGCGCGTCCAGCGACTGGTTCGCCCGGATACCGGCCGAAAAGGCGGCGGCGTAAAGCGACACGACCAGGGTCTGGCTGTCCGGACCGGCGGTGAGGAACGTCAGTTCGAACATGCCGATCGAGCGCACCAGCACCAGGAGCGAGGCCGCCATGATGCCGGGGGCCAACAGCGGCACCAGCACGTAGCGGAACACGGACCAGGTGCCGGCGCCGCAGACCCGCGCCGCCGATTCGAGACGCTGATCGATCTGCTCGATGAACGGCGTCATGACCAGCACGACGAAGGGCACGGTCGGCACCAGGTTGGCGCAGATCACGCCCGCCAGCGTCCCGCCCAGATTGACCCGGTAGAGCAGGGTCGCGAGCGGCACGCCATAGGTGATGGTCGGCACCAGCACCGGCAGGACGAGCAGCAGCAGCACGGTCTTCTTGCCGGCGAAATCCCGGCGGGCCAGCGCATAGGCCGCCGGCACGCCCAGGATGACCGAGACCAGCACGACCGAAGCCACGACCTTGGCGGTGACGATCAGCACGTCGTCGAGCTGGAACTCGTCCCAGGCACTGAAGTACCACTTGGAGGTGAAGCCCTCGGGCAGCCAGGTGCCGAACCAGCGGGTGCCGAAGCTGTCGACCGCGACCGAGGCGGCCACGGCGGCGACGTTGAGGATGAAGAGCCAGACCAGCGACCAGAGCAGGACGCTCCAGACTCGGTTCCAGAACGGCGCCTTGAAGTCGCCGCTGCGGGTCAAGGTTGCGGTGGTCATCCCTTGGTCCCTCCGACCGGACCGCGATAGAACAGGCCGCGCAGGCCCAGGATGCAGACGACGACGATCAATTGCACCGCCCCCATCACCATGGCCCCGGCCGCCGCCATCGGCGCGTTGTAGTCTTCATAGGCGAGTTGATAGACCGCGAGCGCCATGACGCGGGTGCTGCCGGCCGGCTCGCCCAGCAGCACCGCCGACGGGAATACCGCGAAGGACTGCACGAAGGCGAGGCAGAAGCCCATTGCCAGGCCCGGGGCCAGCAGCGGCAGATAGATCTGCTTGAACTGGGTCCAGGGGCTGGCGCCGAGCGTGGCCGCCGCCTTGGCCAGCATCGGGTCGATGCCGGTGACGTAGGACAGGGTCAGGAGGAACGAGAACGGGAAGCCGGTGATGATCAGCGACAGCAGCACGCCGATGTAATTGTGGGTCATGCGGAACGGCGCATCGATCACGTGGATCGTGGTCAGGAACCGCATGAACCAGCCGTTCGGACCCAGGTAGCCCAGCAACCCCTGGGCCACCAGCACCGTGCCGAGCGTGATCGGAACCACCAGGATCGCGGTCACGATCCGCTGATACTTGCTGGACTTGCGGAGCGCGAAGGCAATCGGCAGGGCCAGGAACACATTCGCCATCGTCGCCGGCAAGGCGAGCAGCAGCGTCTTCCAGATCGTCGAATAGAACCGGTATTCGCCGAAGAAGCGGGTGTAATTGTCGAACATGCCCCCCTTCAGCGGCATGAAAGACAGCACCAGGCCGTAGATGCAGGGGAACACGAAGAAGGCGAGCACGAAGAATACCGCCGGCAGGACCAGCAGCGTCGTTCCGTCCCAGCCGAGCGAGGCACGCCAGCCGGGCTTCGAGCCGGCGATGGCGCCGCCGGATGCGGCGAGACTGCTCATCGCGCCGCATCCGAAAACACGCGCACCCGGTCGGTCGGGACCGACAGGCGGACCAGTTCGTCGGTCGAGATCCGGCGCAGGCTGCGGAAGATGACCGGCTGATTGTCCTGGGTCACGGCCGTGCCGACGAATTCGCGCCCGGCATATTCGGCGCCGGTGACGCGGACATCGATCGTGTTGGGCCCCTCGGCACCGCCGGCGACCAGATCTTCCGGCCGGATCGACGCGATGGCGCGGCCGGCCGGAACCTGGCCGATGCCCGTGACCGCCATGCCCGGGCCCGCGAGCGTCGTCTCGCTGCCGGCAGCGCCGGTGACGTCGAGCGCCAGGGCATTCTGGTAACCCATGAAGCGGGCGACCTCGAGATTGGCCGGCCGGGCGTAGAGATCTTCCGGCGTGCCGACCTGCTGGACCCGGCCGTCGTGCAGCACGACGATCCGGTCGGCCATCGACAAGGCCTCGTCCTGGTCGTGGGTCACATAGATGGTCGAACGGCCCAGTTCCTTGTGGATGCGGCGGATTTCCACACGCATCTCCAGGCGAAGCTTGGCATCGAGGTTCGACAGCGGCTCGTCCATCAGCACGAGCGGCGGCTGCACGACGATGGCGCGCGCGATCGCGACGCGCTGCTGCTGGCCGCCCGACAGCTGGCCCGGCAGCTTGTCGGCATGGGCCTCGAGCCGGACCATGCGCAGCGCCTCGGTGACGCGACGGTCGATATCGGCCTTGGGCACCTTGCGCATCAGCAGGCCGAAGCCGATGTTCTTGCGCACGGTCATATGCGGGAACAGCGCGTAGCTCTGGAACACCATGCCGAAGCCGCGCTGCTCGGGTCGCAGCACGTCGATGCGGCGGTCGTCGAGCCAGATGCCGCCGCCGGTCAATGGCAGCAGCCCGGCCAGGCAATTCAGCGCCGTCGACTTGCCGCAGCCCGACGGGCCCAGCAGCGCAATGAACTCGCCGCGCTTGATGGTGAGGTCGAGCCCGTCGAGTGCCGTGATGCCGGCAAATCGCCGGGTCACGCCATCGAGCTTCAGAATTTCGAAAGTACCGTCGAGCGGTCCCGTCGCCATGACTGACCTACCTTATCGACGGTGCGGGGGTGCCAGCGGCACCGACCCGAAGGAAAAAAGGCTCATCGCGTTGCTCCCCAATGAATTTTCTAGCCGCCCAGGGCGACGATGGTGCCGACCGCGCGCAGATGGCTCAGCGCATCGGTCAGGCGGGTCCGGAAATCGGCACTCGCTTCCAGCGCCTCCGGAAAGACCGTCCGGACGGCCAGCAGACGCTCGACCACCTGGGACGCGGGCCGGTCGGCCGCCGCGAGCGGCATCAGCCGGGCGGCCAGCGGATCGTTGACCGGGATCGGCTCGCCCCGATCGTCGCGCCCGCTCAGGTGACGCACCCACAGCGCCACGGCGAGCGTCAGCCGCTCGACCGGCAGGCCCTGCTGCAGCCGCTCGACCGTCGCCGACAACAGCCGCTGCGGCAATTTCTGCGAGCCGTCCATGGCGATCTGCCGCGTGCGGTGCTTGACCGCCGTATTGTCCCAGCGCTGCATCAGCTGGCGGCTGTATTCGGCCAAGCGGTCGGCCGGGAAATGACCGACGGTCGGCGCCAGTTCCTCGGTCTGCAGCGCCGCCACGAACCGGCGCAACGCCGGCAGGGCCACCACGTCGGAAACATATTCGGCACCGACCGCCTGGCCGGCATAGGCGATGGTCGAATGGGCGCCGTTCAGCAGGCGCAGCTTCATGCGTTCATAGGGCTCGACCGCACCGACCAGTTCGACGCCGACGTCGCCGAGGCCGTGCAGGTCGCGGTCGAGCGTCTGCTCGATCACCCATTGCGAGAAGGGCTCGGTCGACAGCGCCGCCCGGTCGGCGAGGCCGGTCAGCCGTTCGGCGTCGGCGAAATCCGCCTCGGTCGAGGCCGGCACGATGCGATCGACCATGGCCGAGGGTGCCACCAGGTTCGCTTCGAGCCATGCCGCAAAGCGATCGTCGCTGAGTGCCGCACCATCGATCAGCGCCAGCCGTAGGGTGGCGCCGTTCGACGGAAGATTGTCGCAGGACAGCACCGTGGGCGGCTTCGCGCCGGCCGTGAAGCGCTGCTTCAATCCGGCCAGCAGGTAGCCGATGGCGCTGGTCGGTGTGGTGCGGTCGGCGACGATGTCCGGATGGGAGGGGTCGAGCCGGTGGGTCGACGGGTCCAGGCAATAGCCCTTTTCGGTCACGGTCAAGGTGATCAGCCGGGTCGCCGGATCGGCGATCTGGCGTACGACCGCCGCCGGATCTTCCGGCCCGACCAGGGTGCGGCCGATGATGCCGACCACACGCGCCGTGGCGACGTCGCCCTCGCGCACCAGCAGGGTGTAGAGCCCGTCCTGCGGCGCGAGCTTGTCGCGCATGCCGGGGCTCTTCAGGCTGACGCCGGTAATGCCGAGCCCCAGCCCGGTGCGCTCGACCAGATCCTCGAGATAGATCGCCTGGTGGGCGCGGTGGAAGTTGCCGATGCCGAGATGGACCACGCCCGGCGTCAGGCGCGCGCGATCATAGCCCGGTCGGCGGATTTCGGACGGGACGGAGGCGAGTGTGTCGGACCGCAGGCTCACAGCTTGTAGGCCTTCTTGGCCAGCCCATAGGCGAGATCGTGGGCGACCGCATGGGCCTCGTCGAGATCCAGGCGATGCTCGGCGACGAGACGGCCCAGGTAACCGCAGTCGATACGCCGCGACACGTCGTGGCGCGCCGGGATCGACAGGAAGGCGCGAGTATCGTCGTTGAAGCCCACCGTGTTGTAGAAGCCGGCGGTTTCGGTCACCAGTTCGCGATAGCGGCGCATGCCTTCCGGCGAATCGTAGAACCACCACGCCGGTCCGACCTTGAGCGCGGGATAGTGCCCGGCAAGCGGCGCCAGCTCGCGCGAATAGCTGGTCTCGTCGAGCGTGAAGAGGATGATCGACAGCTTCGTCTCGTTGCCGAACCGGTCGAGCAACGGCTTCAACGCATGGACATAATCGGTCGCGGTCGGGATATCGGCGCCCATGTCGCGGCCGAACTTGGCGAAGAGCTGCGGATTGTGGCTGCGGAACGAGCCCGGATGGATCTGCATGACCAGGCCGTCGCCGACGCTCATGCGCGCCATCTCGGTCAGCATCTGGCCGCGGAACAGTTCGGCCTCATGCGCAGTGAAGCTGCCGGCACGCACCTTGTCGAACAGGTCGGACGCGACCTTGGCCGACAGGTCCGCCGTGATGGCGGTCGGATGGCCATGGTCGGTCGAGGTGCAGCCGCCATGCTCGCGGAAATAATCGCGGCGATTCTGCAGCGCCGCCAGGTAGCCGCGCCAGGTCGAGACGTCCTCGCCGGTGATGCGGCCCAGCTCGACCAGATTGTCGGCGAAGCCCGGGAAGTCGGGATCGACCACCGGGTCCGGACGATAGGCGGTCAGTACCCGCCCCTTCCAGCCGCTCTCGCCGATCTTCCGATGCCACTTCAGCGGGTCGAGCGGCGATTCCGTGGTGGCGATGACCTCGATGTTGAACTTCTCGAACAACGCGCGCGGGCGGAATTCCGGCAGCTTCAGCAGGGCATCGATCTGGTCGTAGATCTTGTCCGCATTGTCGGCGTCGAGCCGTTCGCGGATGCCGAACACCTCGTGGAACGCATGGGCCAGCCACATGGCGCTGGGTGTCCCGCGGAACAGATGCTGGTTGGCGGCGAAGAGGCGCCAGATCTTGCGCGAATCCCGCTCGGTCGGGCCGCCGTCACGGCGGGGAACGCCCAGGTCCTCGAGCGCCACGCCCTGGCTGTAGAGCATGCGGAAGACATAGTGGTCGGGCACGATGAACAGGGTCGAGGGATCGGGGAACGCCTCGTTCTCGGCATACCAGCGCGGATCGGTGTGGCCATGGGGGCTGACGATCGGCAGATCCTTGACCCCGGCATAGAGCGCACGGGCGATGGAACGGGACGCCTCGTCCGCGGGGAACAGGCGATCGGGATGGAGGGTTAGGGGGAGGCTCATGATTTGACCTTGATCAAATTTTCCGGACTGGGTTTGCCGACGCCGTCGAAGACATTGGCGGGATCGCGCTTCGCGGCGGCGTTCCAGGCGTCTTCCAATTCTTCCTCGACCGCGCTCAGGTGGATCTGCATGGCGCGGCGGGCGGCCTTGGGATCCTTGGCCCGCACGGCCTCCAGCACGGCCGAATGTTCCGCGATCCAGCGCGGACGAAGGCCGGCATTGTGCATGCGGCCCTGCATCTTTTCCCACATGCGACCGCGGCCCTGGTCCCACAGGCCCTGGACCACGAGCGACAGCGCCGAATTCTGCGTGGCGCCGGCCAGACGCAGATGGAACAGCCGGTCGGCATCCTCGCGGCTCTCGTGGCGGGCGTCTTCCTCGCGCATCTGGCGCACGGCATCGTCCAGCCCCTCGACGTCTGCCGCCGTCGCCTCGCGCGCGGCGACCGCGGCCACCTCGCTCTCGATCAGGTGCCGGGCACGGATCAGCTCGAACGGCCCGGGGCCGCCGTCCGGCACCGAGGCCGGTTCCGAGCCGGCGAAATCCGTGCGCACATAGATGCCCGAACCGGTCATGACCGTGACGAAGCCCGAGATCTCGAGCGCAATCAGCGCTTCGCGCAGGCTGGGCCGGCTGACACCGAACTGATGCGCCAGGTCCCGTTCCGGCGGCAGCCGACTGCCCGGCGGAAATTCGCCGGCGAGGATCAACTCGCGGATCTGATCGGCGATGCGGCGGTACAGCCGGCTCGGCTCGACACGGATGATCGGCAAGTCTCGATCCTCAAAGGGCGCGACCGGCCGGTGCGGCCGTCGCGGTTCGTTGAATCAGGCGGTGTCTGGACAGCAAAGAGCAAACCTGGAATGGTCAAGTGGTCTGGCCAATTGTCCGGACCCTGTCACGGCAACCCGCCGCCTGTCAATCGCCTGTCATGACTCAGGCCGGCGGCGGCCCCGCGCCCTCCACACGAAACGAGTCCGCCCATGATCGCTCGACCATGACGAACCAGGTTCCACACGATCTGGGCGCCTGGCTGACCAGCACGCTCGTTCCCGCCTGGGCAGCCCGCGCGTTCCGGCCAGGCGCGGCCGGCTATCTGGAATACCTGACGGCCGATGGCCGGCCCGATCCGCGGCCACGACACACCAGCCTGGTCACGGCACGGCTCGTCTACGTCTTCAGCCACGGCCATCTGCTCGACCCGACGGGACCGGGCCTGGCCGCGGCGGAGCATGGCTACCGGTTCCTGATCGAACGGTGCGCCGACGGCGACGGTCGGTTCCGCCACGCGGTCGCGGCGGACGGCACGGCGATCGACGACCGCTCAGACCTTTATGACCTGGCCTTCGTGCTGTTCGCTTGCGCCTGGTACGCCCGCGCCATCGGCGCCCGCGAACCGCTCGACCGGGCCCAGCGGCTGATGGAATGGATCGAGCGGCATATGGCCGCGCCGCGCGGCGGCTTTGCCGAGGATGATCGCGGCACCCTGCCCCGCCGGCAGAACCCGCACATGCACCTGCTCGAGGCCTGCCACGCCCTGGCCGAGACCTCGGGCGACGCCCGTTGGCTGGAGCGCGCCGGCGGCCTCGCCGACTTGCTGCGCGACCGGTTGATCGATCCACCGACCGGCACGCTCGGCGAATTCTTCACGGCGGACTGGCAGCCCCTCGCCGGGCCGGCCGGTGCCCTGCGCGAGCCGGGTCATCAGCTCGAATGGGTCTGGCTGCTGCACCACCATGCCCGCCTGACCGGCGACCGGACCGTGGCCGACATGGCCGACCGCCTGCACGGCTTCGCGCTCGACCATGGGATCGCCCGGTCGCCCGAAGGCTGGCCGATGGTGCTCGACGGCGTCGACCTCCACGGCGCGCCGGTGGCATCGACCCGGCTGCTCTGGCCGCAGACCGAGGCGATCAAGGCGGAAGCGGCGCGCCTGGAATTCCTGAACGACGCGGGCGCAGCGGCACGGATGAATGCCCACTTGGCCGCCCTGTTCGGCTATTGGCTCGATGCCGATACCGGGCTTTGGGTCAACCAGCTGGACGGATCGAGCCGCCCCATCGCCGCCGAGGTCCCGGTGCGGGTGCTGTACCACGTCATGTTGGGGTTGGCCGAGGCGGACCGCGTCCGGACGATCACCGGTCAGTGAGGCGATGCCGCCGGCGAATGCAGGATCTGGAGGATCGACGAGCGGATCTGGCCCTGAAGCGCCGCCGATTGCAGGCCGAGCTCGACGCGCAGGCTGCTGGCCTCGCTCTGGGCGGCCGCCTGATTGAGGTCGGCGAGCGTGAGGCGGCGCGCGCCGGCCTGCAGCTGAGCGGCATAGCTCTGCTGGAAGACCGAGCGGGTCTGCAGGATCTGCGAGTAGTTGCCGAGCGAGCCCGCGATGCTCTGCAACTGGCTGATGGCATTGGTCAGCCGGCTTTCGGTCTCGTTGAAGATGACCGCCGCGACCGACGCCGTGACCGTGCCGGCGGCGGTGCCGTCGACGATGTCGAGCGCCGAGAAGCCTTGGACCGAACCCGGACCGTTGGCACTGCCGGCCACGACGTTGGAGAACAGGATCGCCCGATTGGTGTCGAAGGCCGCCACTACCGTGAACAAGCCGCGGGAACCGCCGCCGATCAGGTCATACCCGACCACCTGAACGGCGCCACTGCTGTACGGACCCAGTTGCACGGTGAGCTGCGCCGCCGTCGAACTCAACAGGTTGAGCCCCTGGTATGAGGCATCCTGCACGAGCTGGCTGAGCTGGCTGCCGATCGCCTGGAACTGCTGCGTCGCCTGGGTGCGGGCCGCGAGCGAGGCACCGCGCGCGCCTTCGACGACGGCCTGGAGCTGCTGCAGCAAACCGTCGACCGCCGTGGTCGCCGTCAGCGCCGTGTCGATCGACGAGACGCCCTGATCGATACCGCCCTTGTAGTTCAGGATCTGCGTCGCGCGCCCGGTCAGCGAAGCAGCTTGGAAATAGGCGATCGCATTGTCACCGGGGTTCGACACCGTCAGCCCGGTATCGAGCTGGCTTTGGACAGTATCGTACTCGCCCTGAACCTGCGTGAGCTCGTCCAGGGTCTGAAGAAGTGACGGCGATAGTGTAATGCCGCTCACCCGATCCATCCTCGATCAGCGATGGACGCACGGCTTTTCGGCCGCACCCGTTTCCGATGTGCGCCGTGAGGGCAGGCTTGTCAATTGGTAAAGAAAAGAACTTTACCCGTTACCCGATCGATCGCGGGAAGGCGCCCCCGGAGATGATCCGGAGGCGCCGCCCGAATGCTCTTCTAGCCTAACGGAGCAGCGTCAGGATCGAGGAGTTCTGGTTGCCGGTGACCGACAGCGACTGGATGCCGATCTGCTGGCGCAGCGTCAGAGCCTGGGAATTCGCCGCCTCGGTATTGAGGTCGGCGAGGGTCAGCTTGTCGCCGCCGCCCGAGAGCGTGGACGAATAGCTGGAGCTGAAGTTCGACCGCGCCTGGAGGATGTTGACGTTCGTGCCGAGCGCCGCCGTCAGGGCGTTGTTCTGGCTGATCGCCGCATCGAGACGATTGTCGCTGGCGGTGAAGATGGCCGCCGCCTGCGAGGCCGTGACGGTGCCGACGGTGCTGGTGAGGCTGAGGGACGAGAAGCCCGTGACCGTACCGGCGCCGTTCGCCGACGAGGCGATGACGTTCGAGAAGTTGAGCGTGCCATCGGACTTGAAGGCGATGGTCGCGGCCGTGAACAGCGAGTTGCCGTTGCCCGCGACCGTCGAAGTGTAGGAAAAACCATTGATGGTGAAGGTCGCCGCCGTCCGCTCGGAGAACTGCGTGGTCAGCGTCGTGGAAGTCTTGGTCAGCAGGTTGAGGCCCTGGTACGAGGCGTCCTTGACCAGCTGGGCCAACTGCTTGGCGATGTTCTTGAACTGA
>NZ_DASZBY010000026.1:0-18889 GCF_035943795.1 Aliidongia sp.
ACCTCGTCGATCACCGGCTCGCTGCTGACGGGCGGCGTCACCAACGCCATCGCCACGACCCAGCTGAACCTGCTGAACGGCACCCAGGGCAACGCCAACCAGGCGAAGACCGACACCCAGACCCAGTTCACCTTCACGGCCGGCCAGAACGCCATTCTGAGCCTGACGGTTGCTGGCTTCTATGAGGTCTATGCCGCCACCTCGAACTCGACCAACAGCGCGCAGGTTGCGAACGCTCACGTTGCCCTGTCCTTCTCGGTCGGCAACACGAGCTATTCCGCGATCGGCACCAACGGTGTGAGCGCCACGGTCCTCAGCGCAGTCGGCACCGACGGCAGCACCTCGCCGCAGTCCTTCGCCGGCTCGCCCTACACGTTCGCCGTGACCGCCGGCCAGACCTACATCTTCAACGTCGTCGAAGAAGTCTCGGCCAATGCGTCGGCCGTTCCGGAGCCGGGCACGCTCGCCCTGTTCGGTGCGGGCCTCGCCGGCCTCGGCTTCCTGGGCTTCCGCCGCCAGAACAAGCGCGGCAACCTCGCCGCCTAAAGCCTAAGCTTCGGGGTGCATCGCACCCCTTAGCCGCGAAAAGAAGCGACACCCGGAAACGGGTGTCGCTTTTTTTTACACTTCTCTTTTACCGTCTTCCGGACAGTCTGCGATCGTACTGCGCTCCCCGATCGAGCGTGATCGCCGTCCATGATCCGCCATTCGCCCGCAAGAAATTTGATAGGTGCCGCCAGCATGATCGACGACACATCCTCGACGGTCGGACGCCCTATCCGCCTGCTGACATTCTCGACCCTCTATCCGAATGCCGAGCAGCCGCATCACGGGGTGTTCGTGGAAAACCGGCTGCGCCATCTGCTGGCGAGCGGCGCCGCGACAAGCCGGGTCGTAGCGCCGGTTCCCTGGTTTCCGTCTTCGTCGCGGCACTTTGGTTCCTATGCGGTCAATGCCCGGATCTCCCGGGCGGAGGAGCGGCACGGCGTCTCGATCGACCATCCGCGCTACGCCCTGCCGCCCAAGATCGGCATGGTGCCGGCTCCGCTGCTGATGTATTGGGGCGCCCGTCGCGCGGTGGAGCGATTGCGCCGCAACGGCTATGACTTCGACGTCATCGACGCCCATTATTTCTATCCAGACGGTGTGGCCGCCGCCCTGCTCGCCCGCGAGTTCCGCCGCCCCCTGGTGATCACGGCCCGCGGCACCGACATCAATCTCATTCCGCAATACCAGGCTCCTCGCCGCATGATCCAATGGGCTGCCCGCCAGGCGTCCCACATGATCACCGTCTGCGCTGCGCTCAAGACCGCGCTCTGCGAACTCGACGTGCCGGACGAGAAGGTCACGGTCCTGCGCAACGGTGTGGATCTGAAGACCTTCCATCCGATCGATCCGGCCGAGGCGCGCGTGCGCCTCGGCGAGTCGCCGGACGGGCTGCTGCTGGCTTCGGTCGGTCACCTGATCGAACGCAAAGGCCACCACCACGTGATCGGCGCCCTGCCCCGGTTGCCCCAGGCGCGGGTCGTCATCGCAGGCACCGGTCCGGAGAAGGCGGCGCTCGACAATCTGGCCACTCGCCTGGGCGTCGCCGATCGGGTGCGGTTCCTCGGGCACGTGCCGCATGGCGAACTGGCACAGCTCTACAGTGCCGCCGACACGCTCGTCCTCGCGTCCTCACGCGAGGGCTGGGCGAACGTCCTGCTGGAGGCCATGGCCTGCGGTACGCCGGTCGTGGCGTCCGACATCTGGGGGACGCCCGAGGTCGTGGCAGCTCCTGAGGCCGGCCGCCTGATGCCGGAACTGACCGCGGCCGGGGTCGCGAGGGCGGTATCCGACCTGTTGCGCGACTTGCCGGACCGGCAGGCGACCAGGCGCTATGCCGAGCGCTTCAGCTGGGACGACACCACCGCCGGCCAGATCGCAATCTTCGAAAAGCTGCGACAGAGCGCGCCCCGCTCCTAGGGTGCATTGAACGGCCAAATCAGGCTTGGTATGAAGTCGGCCACATCGGCTGAAGCCGGCGCCGCGGTAGTTAGAGAATAATTAGGATTGTCGGGGCGATAGTCGCGTCAATGACATTCCCTCCTTCGAGGGCCAGGAGTTGCATATGCGGACCGTGTTTCCAACGTCGCGAGCGCGCCTTTTTACCGCCGTATCCGGCGTTGCCCTGCTCGCCGTTCTGGCTGGTTGCGATGGCTCCGACAAGAAACAAAGCAGTTCCGACTATTACAACAAGGCGGTCGAATACCGCGCGAAAGGCGATTCGAAAGCCGCGCTGATCGAGACCAAGAACGCCCTCCAGGCCGATGCAAAGAACAATCAGGCCCGGGTGCTTCGGGCGCAGCTGTTTCTCGATTCAGGGGACATTTCAGGCGCCGAGGACGAATTGAGGGCGGCCAGCACCGCCGGCGCCCCGGCCCGCGACTGGTTCCCGCTGCTCGGCCAGGCGCTGCTACTGGAACAGAATTTCGTCAAAGTCCGCGATCTGGTGAACCAGAATACCGACAAGGATCCAGCGATCCAGGCAAAGGCCAATGCCTTCCTCGGCGAGATCGCCCTGTCCGGGAACAATCTGCCCGACGCGCGGAAATCCTTCAGCGACGCGCTTGCCCTCAACGACAAGGAAGTCGAGGCCCTGCTGGGTATGGCCCAGGTCGACGCGCGCGCCAATGCGTTGGACAAGACCGCCGACTGGATATCCAAGGCCCGCGCTATCGCGCCCCATGATCCCGAAGTCGATCGGATCCAGGCCATGCTCGACAGCGCGCGCGGCGACCAGGCCGCGGTCGAAGCCGACTTGCGGAAGGCCTCCAACGAACGGCCGGACAATCCGTTCTACCGTCTGATGCTGGCTCAGGCACTCGTGTCGAGCCAGAAGGACGAGGAAGCGGACAAGCTGTTGACCGCCGTGCTCAAGCGGATGCCGGAGCATCCGCTGGCGACCCATCTGCGTGCGGTCATCCGCTATCGGGCCAGCCAGTTCAAGGAAACCGACGAGCTCGAGACGACGGTGCTGGCAAAAGTACCGAACATGCAGGCGGCCCAATATATCGACGGCCTCGCCAAATATATGCTCGGCCAGTATTCCCAGGCCGAACATCTGCTGAACGGCATCCCCCCCGGCGGCGCCATGGGCAATCAGGCAAATTTCGTGCGCGGTGCGGCCCTCATGCAGCTCGGCCGGCGCGAGGAAGGCTACAAGGTTCTCCAGCCGCTCGAACATGACCTGTCCGGCAATCCCCGCTATCTCGAACTGACCGCCACGGCGGCACGGGCCAACAACGACCTGCCCAAGAGCCTGGACCTGTTCCAGAAGGCACTCGCCGCCGATCCGCAGAACGCGGCGGTCCTGACCCAACTCGCCTCGGTCAAGCTCGACCTGGGCGATGTGGCGGGCGGCACCGCCAATCTGGAGCACGCGATCCAGGTGGCGCCCGATGATGAAAAGACCATCGGTGCCCTGTTCCAGACTCTGCTCAGGAACAAGGAATACGATCAGGCCCAGGAACTTGCCGCCAAGGAGCGGACCGCCCATCCGACCAAGCCCCAGGGCTGGGTGATGGGCGGCATGGCGCATGCGCTGGCGGGCAAGCAGGACGAGGCCATCAACGATTTCCAGCAGGCCCTGAAAGTCGACCCGGCGGCATCGGACGCGGTCAACGACCTCGCAGGGCTCTATCTGCAGCAAGGCCGCATCGACCTGGCTCGGGCCGTGGTCGAGGACGGCTACAAGCACGCGCCCAAGAACGCCGCGATCTGCGCCATGGGCTCACAAGTCGAGAGCGCCGCGAAAAACCCGGCAGGAATGGAAACGTGGCTGGAGCGCGATCTCGAGATCGAGCCAAAATCCACCGCGGCGCGCGCGATCCTGGTAAAGACCCTGATCGAAACCAATCAGCCGCAGAAGGCGATCTCGATCGCGCTGACCGGTCAGCAGCTCACCCCCGGCGATCCCGCCATTCTGAAAGCCCTGGGACAGTCCTATCTGGCGGCCCGGCAGTTTTCTCAAGCCGCCTCGACCCTGCGCGACCTGGTCTCCAAGCAGCCGGACGGCGACAATTACTACCTGCTCACCCGGGCCTACATCGAACTCCACGACGAATCGCGGTTGCGCGACGCCGTCGAGCAGCTGGTTCAGAAGGCTCCCGACTATCGGCCGGGACGGGTGTTGCTGGCGCGCGTCCTGCTCGACCAGAAGGAAACCGTCCCGCGCGCGGAAACCATGATCGCGGCCCTCGCCACGGAGCAACCGGACGATCCGGCCGTCATCGAACTGCAAGCCCGCGCTGCTAATCTGAAGAGCGGCCCCAAGGCGGCGGTCGATATTCTTCAGAAGTACAAGGCATCCAAGAAAACCATGTCGCGCGATCTGGAACTTCTGCTGGCGTCGGCGCAATGGGATGCCGGCGACCATGACAAGGGCACCCAGACCCTGGCGGCCTGGACCGTCGACCATCCGGACGACCAGGCGGCCCGCATGTCGCTGGCGACCCGCCAGATCCAGGGCAAGCATTACGACGATGCGCACAAGACCCTTGCCGAAGAAATCCGGCTCAATCCCGGCGACTGGGTCGCCCTCAACAACCTCGCCTGGGTTCTCATGACCCAGGGGGATCTGGCCGGCGCGCAGACCCAGATCGACGGCGCTCACAAGATTGCCGGGACCCAGCCGGACGTTCTCGATACCGAGGGCCAGATCGCCCTGGCGCGCGGGGATGCGCCCCATGCCGTCGAGATCCTGAAGACCGCGACGGGGAATGGTACGGCGCCCGCGCCCATCCGCATCCATCTGGCCAAGGCGCTCATCGCGGCTGGCAAGCCCAAGGAGGCTCAGGACACGCTGAAGACCCTCATTGCCAGCGCCAAGCCCGGCTCCGACCTCGACGAAGCCAAGGCTTTGCTGGCAACGATCAAGAACTGATGCGGGATTCGCAGGTCGCGCAAGCAAAAGAAATGGTGGCGTTTGCCACCTCCACATGGTTTACTCGCACTATAAATCTGAACAGATATTTCTGCGCCGGGTCTAAGATTCCGGTAAAAATATTTCTCCTGACAGGAGTTTGACGTGGACCTTGATCGAGATACCGCGCCCCAGAGCGCCCCAGTCGGTTCGCCTCAGGCAGAGCCCGAGGGATCGAACGATCGCACGCCATCGCGGCGCAAGCTGTTCAAGCTCGCCGCAACAGCCGCACCCGTGCTCGTAGCGATGAGCAATCGCCCTGCGTGGGCGTGCACCCCGGTCGTTCCCTCCGCCTTCATTTCCGTCCAGCTCGCGACCGAGAAGGGCATCACCCTTTCTCAGGACGCATCCCGGAAGGGAAGCTGCGGCAGTGGTTGCTCGCCCACCTATTGGCGGGGCTTCTTCAAGGGCTCATCGTCTTGGAACAAGACGAAGACCGCTTGCAACAATCTGCCGGCCGATACGTTGAAGTGGCGCAGCTGTGTCGGCGGTAGTGCAAGCGCACCGAATTGCCAGTTCGGCCAGTTGCTGCATCAATACACGGGCTCAAACGATTGCGACTTTGCCGCAGCGTACCTGTCTGCGATCAACAACAACATGGCGACCTATTGTGGCATTTCGAAGTATCCGCTGAGTACTTCGGACATCAATGCCATGTATAATGGCACCTATAAGGTTGGCGGCCATACGTGGACCCGGGCCGAGTGTATCGCCTATATCCAGAGCCTGTATGACGACAGCACGGCACGGGTAGGCTTCAATCTGGCCTTTTGAGGTCGACTGAAAGCGCCGCCATGGGCGGAAAGCCGTTGCTTCGCCTGGAAAGCCCAGATCGATTCTCTTGGCGCCATTGGGACGGAGAGTTCGTTTTTTTCGACGAACTCTCCGGCGAGACGCGGCTGATCCACGGCTGGGCCGGTGCCGTTCTGGAAGTGATCGCGGAACGGCAGCCCATCGATATCGAGAGGATCGGCATCGAATTGGCGGCAGAAGCCGATCTTCCCCTCGACGACAACCTGCGTGAACGAATCCGGGAAGCCGTCGATACTCTTCGGGGCTTCGTCCTGATCGGCGACGCCGCAGAATGATCATCGGGGATTTGTCGTCGGACAAAGCGATCCGGCGCCTGTCGGGCTCCGGCATCACCGTCCGCATGGGCCCGTTTCAGGTCCGCGTCGGATCGAAGATCCGCCATTTCTGCGAACAATTCGTCGATCTCTATCGCCATCACCGGCTGGGCGACGCCGAGGATTTCATCGATTTCGACCTGCAACTGAAGCAGCGCTGGTCCTGGATCGCGCCGTTCGGCCGAGTCGCGGCCTTCGAATTCAACGGGTACGAGCCCGTCGCCGCCCTGCCGATCGAACAGGCCATGCCGCTGTTCGAATGGGGCCTGAACTGGTGCGTCACCGCGCAATCCCACCGCTTCGTCATGATCCATGCCGGCATCGTCGCGCGTGACGATCAGGCGCTGGTCATGCCGGGATCCTCCGGTTCGGGCAAGAGCACGCTGACCACCGCGCTTTGCTATCGCGGCTGGCGGCTGCTGTCGGATGAATTGGCGCTGATCGACATCGAGAGCGGCCTCGTCCACCCGATGCCGCGGCCGATCAGCCTGAAGAACAAATCGATCCCGACGATCCAGGCGTTCGCGTCCGAAATCCATATCGGTTCGCGGGTCAGCGAGACGCGCAAGGGCGAGGTGGCGCTCCTGCGCCCGCCGGCCGCGAGCGTCGCCGACGAGGAACGGCTGGCCCGCGTCACCCGGTTCCTGTTCCCGCTCTATGACCCGGACACCACGGCCGACGGCCTCGCGATCACGCCAGGCCAAGCGTTTGTTAAGACGTTCGACAGTACCTTCAATTATGGCATTCACGGCAAACGCGACTTCGCGCTGCTGGCGGATCTGATGGAACGCGCCCCCGCGGCCGAGATCCGGTACAGCGACCTCGACGCCGCCATCGCCTTAATTGAAGGACCGTTGCTCTGGCCCACGCCTCTGATCGCAACATGAGATCCGGCTACCAGCTTCTGCTGCGGATCCTGGGCAAGCCGTCCGTGATGGCCGAACTGACGGCAGCGCAATGGACCGGCGTGGTTGCCGTCTCCCGACAAGCGGGCCTTCTGGCGCGCCTGGCCGAACTGGCCCGCCGGGACGGCATTCTCGAAACCATTCCGGCCGGACCGGCGCACCATCTGGAAGCCGCCCGATCCGCCGCGGAGAAGCATCGCCGCGACGTGCGCTGGGAACTGATCCATCTCGGGCGCTGCCTTGCCGACCTGCCGGGTCCGGTGGTCGTGCTCAAGGGAGCGTCCTATGTCGCGAGCGGCGTCTCGGCCCGGCTCGGCCGGATGTTCGGCGACGTCGACATCATCGTGCCCCGAGCCCAGCTGGACGATGCGGAACGCCTGTTGATGGCCCATGGCTGGGAATGCAGCAAGACATCCACCTACGACATTCAATATTATCGCCGCTGGAGCCATCAGCTGCCACCGATGCATCATCCGATCCGCGAGTCGGTGATCGATCTGCATCATGCGTTGCGGCCGCCGATCGCGCCCGGCCGGGTCGATACCACACCGCTGTTCGACGATGCGCGGCCGACCGAGTTCGGCCTGTCCGTCCCTGGCCCGACCGACATGATCATCCACAGCGCCACCCATCTGTTCTGCGCGAGCGATTTCCGCAACAGCCTGCGGGACCTGTCCGACATCGATCTGCTGCTGCGCGAATTCGGCACCAGCGAGGAATGGTGGCAAAACCTGGTGCAGAGGAGCCGGAGTTTCGGCCTCGTGTCGCCGGTCGCCATGGCCTTGCTGCAGGCCAAGCGCACGCTCGGCACGCCGGTGCCGTCCGCCATCCTGGCCAGCGCCCTCGCCGCCGCCGGCCGGGGCGAGCATCGGCTGCTGGATCGCCTCGTCTCGCAGGTTCTGCCGCCCGCCAACGTCGCCACGTCGCTCGTTGCCGCGGCGGCCCGCGGCATCCTGTTCGCCCGCGGCTATTTCCTCGACATGCCGCCATCGGTCCTGGCGGTGCATCTCACGCACAAGCTGGTGAGTCTGATCCCCAAAAGCCGCCGATCCGAGCGACCGGAGCCGGTGTAGAGACCGTTCTTTCAGGACCCGCCCTGACCGACCGTTCGAACCGGGTGTGATCGGAGGAAGCTCGTTGCTCCAATATTTCGAAATATTCAGCAGCATCCTGAGCGGCATCCTGTTTTTCGGGCTGGCGCTCCAGATGGCCGTCGCGAAGAACCGGTCGAAGATCGAGCGCGCCGGCGCGTCGATCCCGCCGCTCGCGACGGTGGCCCGCATCGCCCTGCCGTGGCTGGGCGTCTCACCCATCGTCATTTGGACGTCCGAGGCGCTGCATCTGGCCGCCTGGGTGGCGCTGCTCGGCCTGTTCCGATGCCATCTCGCCCAAAACACCGGGTACAGGGCGCTGGCGCTGAAGCTGGTTCCGCCGCTGATCATCACCATCGGCATCGGCTGGTTCAACGGGGCTCCCGACCCCGCCCTCGTCTCCATCATCGCCCTGATCGGCATTCTCATCGTCGGGTTGATGGAACTCGAACAGATCATCCGGACGGCATCCCGGGAAGAGAGCTGGGGCATCAAGCACGCCGCGATCGGGCTCGGCGCCATCCTGGCGCTGAACCTGTATTTCTACGCCGAAGGCCTGTTGCTGCTGCAGCTCAATCCGACGCTGGCCCACGTGCGTTTCCTGGTCTACGCGCTCTGTGCCCCGCTGCTGATGATCTCGACGGCCCGCCTCCGAGGCTTTCGGCGCCAGATCCGGCTGTCGCGCCAGGGTGCCTTCCATTCCGCGACGCTCGTCCTGGTCGGGCTCTATTTTCTGGCGATGGCGCTGGCCGGCTATGCCATCCGCCTGTTCGGCGTCGCCTGGGGCGAGTTGCCGCAAGTCGCCTTCGGCTTCGCGGCGTTGATCTTCCTGCCGATGCTGCTCGCCTCCGGCTCGGCCCGCGCCAAGCTGAAGGTGTTCATCGCCAAGAATTTCTTCTCGCTCCGCTATGACTATCGCGAGGAGTGGCTGCGCTTCATCCGGACCGTAGCCCATGACGTCACAGCGGCCAATCTCCACCTGCGCATCATCAAGGGCATCGGCGACATCGTCGAGGCGACCGGCGGCGCCCTGTGGCAGCGCAGCGACGAGGACAAGGCCTACCTGCTGTCCGATGCCTGGAACATGGGCGCGCTGCGCCTGCCGGCCGTGCCGTTGACCGCCTCGCTGATTTCGTACCTGGAACAAACCGGCGCGATCATCGACCTGTTCGAATATCGCGCGGAGCCAGCCCGCTATCCCAACCTCGAGATCCCGGAGTGGCTGCGCGACCATCCCCGCTGCTGGCTCGTCGTCCCGCTGCGCAATCGCGACCGCATGAGCGGCTTCGTCGTCCTGGGCGAGCCACGGGCCCGGCGGCCGCTGATCTGGGAAGACTATGACATTCTGAAGACGGTCGGGCACCACGCAGCCGGCTATATGACCGAAGAGAAGGTCCTGAACGACCTGTCCGACGCCCGCCGGCTAGAAGCGTTCAACCGGCGCTTCGCCTTCATCATCCACGACATCAAGAATGTCGTGAGCCAGATGGCGCTGATGCTGCGCAATGCCGAACGGTTCGCCGGCAATCCCGATTTCCAGAAGGACATGCTGGAAACCGTCGCCAACTCGGTCAACAACCTCACCGCCCTGTTGCAGCAGATCAAGGCGGACACTCAGCCGGACGAGCCAATGCCCGCCGTGGCCCTGCCCCCGCCCGAGCCGTTGATGGATGTGCTCGAACCCGTAGCGCGCCGCTGGCAGCGGCAGCATGCCGGCTTTGCCGCCGACATCGCCGAGGCCGCGTCCCTCCATGTCACCCTATCGGCATCGGACCTGAGCGCCGTCCTCGACCACCTGTTGCAAAACGCCGTCGAGGCGGCCGGCACGCAAGGGCACATCACGCTCGCAGTCTCCGTCGAGGAGGATCGCACGATCGTGTCCGTGACGGACGACGGGTCGGGCATGTCCGAGGACTACATCCGCGAGCAACTGTTCCGGCCGCTCGTTTCCGGCAAGTCCGACGGCTTTGGCCTCGGTGCCTTTCAGTGCCGGGAGCTGGTGCGCGCCATGGGCGGCCGGCTCGAGGTCGCCAGCACGCCCGGCGTGGGCACCTGCTTCAAGATCTACCTCCGCGCGCAATCGGCGGCGGCATCGATGGGGAACGACCGATTTGCGTAACGACCTCGCCGAAGCTATGCAATGTTCGGTCTCGTCGCGGGCCCGCGCCCGCATGATGGCCGCGAGAATGAGCGCGGCAATCCTCGGTGGACGCCGCCAGAACCAAAACCTTACGGTCCCAGCCCAATGACCCGCGCAGACAAACTTCCGTTCCTCCTCATCGTCGAAGACGATTCGGGCATTCAGAAGCAGCTGAAATGGGCTCTGTCGGACAATTACGACGTCGAACTCGCGAGCGATCGGTCGAACGCCATGGCGATCGTCCGCCGCTTGGAGCCGCCGGTGGTGATCCTGGATCTGGGCCTGCCGCCCGACCCCAACGGCGCCTCCGAGGGCCTGGCGATCCTCGAAGAGATCCTGTCGTTCCGTCCCATGACCAAGGTGATCGTGTCGAGCGGCAATGGCGAGCGCCGGCACGCGCTGGAGGCGATCCGGATCGGCGCCTATGATTTCTATCCGAAGCCGGTCGACATCGACGTCCTGCAACTGATCGCCCAGCGCGCGGTGCATGTGCACGCGCTCGAAGCGGAAAACAAGCGGCTGGCCGAAATCCAGGCGCGCGGCGCCCTGCCCGGCGTCATCGCCGGCAGCCAGGCGATGCTCGAGGTCTGTCGCGTCGTCGAACGCGTGGCGCCCGCCGACGTGCGGGTCCTGCTGACCGGCGAGAGCGGTACCGGTAAGGAGGTCATGGCGCGCGCGCTGCACGACGGCAGCGAACGCGCGACGCGGAAATTCATCGCGATCAATTGCGCCGCCGTGCCCGAGAACCTGCTGGAAAGCGAGCTGTTCGGCCATGAGAAGGGTGCCTTCACCGGCGCCGTCAAGACCACGGTCGGCAAGTTCGAGCAGGCGCATGAGGGCACGCTGTTCCTGGACGAAATCGGCGACATGCCGCTGGCGCTCCAAGGCAAGCTTCTGCGCTTCCTGCAGGAGCGCATCGTCGAGCGGGTCGGAGGCCGCAATTCGATCACGGTCGACGTCCGCGTCATCGCGGCGACCAACCGCAATCTGACCGAGATGATCGCCGCCGGCACGTTTCGCGAGGATCTGTTCTATCGGTTGAGCGAGATCGAACTGCACATTCCGCCGCTGCGCGATCGCATGGGCGACCCGGTGCTGCTCGCCCGTTATTTCTTCGAGCGCTTCAACAGTACGCTCGGACGCGCAGTCAAGGGCTTCGCTCCCGATGCTTTGGCGGCCATGTCGGCCTATCAATGGCCCGGCAACGTGCGCGAACTGGAAAACCGGGTGAAGCGCGCCCTGGTGCTGGCGACCGGCGACCTGATCACGGCGACCGATCTCGGCATCAGCGCCGGCCATTTTCCGGCCCTGCGCGAACTGCGCGAGCGTGCCGACCGGGAAGCCGTGACGAGCGCGCTGTCGCTTTCCGCCAACAATGTCTCGGCCGCGGCGAAACTGCTCGGGATCAGCCGGCCGACCATGTACGAGCTGATGAGTTCGCTCTCCATCCGCACCTGAGTCCAGCCCTCGAATTAGAGTAAGATCTGCCGCTTAGAATGCTTACTTAAGACGTTCTTAAGGAAGATGCGACACTGTTTCTCATCAGCATTGCATCTGCTGGAGAATGATGCTCGGCATTGCGGAAGATCTGGATAAGTTATGCCTGCGAGCACTTTCGATCGACATCCACGACCGCCGGCGCCGAGCCGTTGACGCCGTCTTCGATGGCGAAACGTTTCATATAACCTCGATCGGCGGCCTCCGGCCGGCGTTCGACAGTCTTCTCCGGAATAGATCTTGGCCAATCTCCTGTTTCTCACGCAGCGCATCCCCTATCCGCCGATCAAGGGGGAGAAGATCCGTCCGCTGCAGATCCTGAAGCATCTGCGCGAAACCCATGACGTCCATCTGGGCTGCCTGGTCGACGATCCACGCGACCTGGAGCACGTGCCGACGGTTCGCGCGCTGTGCAAGGATTCCTACTTCGCCACGCTCGATCGCCGCCGGGCCAAGATCAACGCGCTGACCGGCCTCCTGACCGGGCAGCCGCTCAGCGTCGTGTTCTACCGCGACCGCGGCCTCGCCCGCTGGGTCCGCCAGGTCATGCGCGACGTGAAGCCCGAAGTGATCTTCATCTGCTCGTCGAACATGGCGCCCTACGTCATCGATCTGCGCGAGCCCCGCGGGGTCTGCCTGGTCGATCTGGCCGACGTCGATTCCGAGAAATGGCGCGCCTACTCGGAGAAGGAAAGCTTCCCGATGGGCTGGGTCTATGCCCGCGAATGGCGCCGGACGGCGGCACTCGAAGCGCGCATCCTCAAGGAATGCGACTGGAGCACTTTCGTGTCCGCCGAAGAGGCCGCGCTGTTCGCGCGCCTGCAGCTGGGCAACCCGGACAAGATCCGCGCGATCAGCAGCGGCGTCGACCATGTCTATTTCGATCCGACCCATCGCTTCGATGCGCCCTATGCGACCGACCGGCTGAATTTCGTCTTCACCGGCACCATGGATTACCCGCCCAACGTCGACGCGGTCGTGTGGTATGCCCGCGAGATCCTGCCGATCATCCGGTCCCGCTCGCCCGGCGCCCAGTTCCACGTCGTCGGCTCCAGCCCGTCGCCCGAGGTTCAGGCGCTGGCCACCCTCGACGGCGTGTTCGTCACCGGCCGGGTGCCCGACGTCCGCCCCTATGTCGCCCATGCCAACGCAGGCGTGGCGCCGATGCGCATCGCGCGCGGCATCCAGAACAAAGTGCTGGAAGCCATGGCCATGGGACGCCCGGTCGTCGTCACCAAGGACGCGCTCGAAGGCATTGACGCCAAGCCCGGCACCGAAGTGTTCCTGGCCGAATCCGCCGAGGATTTCGCATCCGCCTGCCTGCGGGCTGCGACCGCGGAGGGCGAACCGGTCGGCCAAGCCGCCCGGCGCCGCATCCTGAGCGACTATATCTGGGCCGAGCGGCTACGCGGCTTCGATCCTCTCCTGGGCATCCCGGCGCCCGCCGTTGCGCAAAAGGTGGCACTGTCATGATCATTCGGTCTCGAGCCCCCCTCCGGCTGGGCCTCGCCGGCGGCGGCACCGACGTCTCGCCCTATTGCGACACCTACGGCGGGGCGGTGCTCAACGTCACGATCGACATGTACGCCTATACGATCATCGAGCCGACCGACGACGGGCGGGTTTCGTTCACCGCGAGCGACATCGACGCCCGGTTCGACGGCACGTGCGAAGAGGCGATGGAGATCGTCGATCCGCTGATCCTGCATCACGCGGTCTATCGGCGCATCGTCCGGCAGTTCAACGACGGGCGCCCGTTGCCGTGCAAGATCACGACCTTCTGCGACGCGCCGCCCGGCTCCGGCCTCGGCACCTCGTCGACCATGGTCGTGTCGCTGGTCAAGGCCTTTACCGAATGGCTGAACCTGCCGCTCGGCGAATATGAGATCGCCCATCTGGCGTTCGAGATCGAGCGTATCGACGCCCAGTTGGGCGGCGGCCGGCAGGACCAGTATGCCGCCACGTTCGGCGGGGTGAACTTCATGGAGTTCCACCCGGACGACCGGGTCATCGTGAATCCGCTGCGCATCAAGAACTGGATCATCTCCGAAATGGAGACATCGCTCGTGCTGTTCGACAGCGGCGTCTCGCGATCGTCGGCCAGCATCATCAAGGAGCAGACCAACAATCTCGTACGGAAGAGCGGCACGACCCTGGAGGCGATGCACGCCATCAAGGAAGACGCCTTCCATATGAAGGAATGCCTGCTCAAGGGCGATTTCGATCGGTTCGCCGTCTGCATGCGCAAGAGCTGGGACGCGAAGAAGCGGCTGGCCGACAACGTCAGCAACAGCCACATCGACCATGTCGTGGAATCGGCCCTCAATGCGGGCGCGCGCGCCGGCAAGGTGTCGGGCGCCGGCGGCGGCGGTTTCGTCACGTTCCTGGTGGCACCGGAGCGCCGGGTCGACGTGATCCGCGCCTTGTCGCATGAGGAGGGCCGTGTCATGATTTGCCACCTGACCCGCCAGGGCACCGAAGGCTGGAAGATCCTCTAGCCATGGCAAGCCCGAGCGCCGGTCACCCCTGGAACGACAGCTAGCCGATGCGGATTCTCTTCCACCACCGCATCGCTTCCCGTGACGGTCAGGCCGTCCATATCGAGGAACTGATCGCCGCTCTCGAGCGCGACGGGCACGAAACCCTGCTCGTCGGACCGAAAGGCCTGATGGCCGCCGGCTTCGGCTCGTCCAACCCGATCGTCGACGGCGTCAAGCGCTGGATCCCGGCCGTGCTCTACGAGCTGCTGGAGATCGCCTATAGCGCGCGCGCCTTCCTGCGGCTGCGCGCCGCCGTGCGCACTTATCGTCCGGACGTGGTCTACGAGCGGTTCAGCCTGTTCCTGTTCGCCGGCATCTGGATGCGTCAGTTTTCGGAAGTGCCGATCCTGCTCGAAGTGAATTCCCCGCTGTACGAAGAGCGCATGAAGAACGACGGGCTGCGTCTGCACCGCTTCGGCCGCTGGGCCCAGCGCCTGTTGTGGCGGCGCGTCGATCACGTCCTGCCGGTCACCGACGTGCTGGCCCGCACCGTGGCCGAATATGGCGTCCCGCCCTCGCGCATTACCGTCATCCCAAACGGCATCAATCCCGATCGCTTCGGCGCCGTTCCCGACACCGAGAGCGCCAAGGCGGCGCTCGGCCTGCCGCCGCGCCTGGTCCTGGGCTTCACCGGCTTCGTACGCGGCTGGAACGCGGTGCACCGGCTGATCGATTTCGTGGCCGAGCATCATACGAAGCATGATTTGCACGTGCTGATCGTCGGCGACGGCCCGGCACGCGAGGACCTGATCCGTCACGCCGAAATGCGCGGCGTCGCCGACCGGCTGACCATCACCGGCATCGTCGAGCGCGACGACGTCGCCCGCTACGTCGCCGCGTTCGACATCGCCATGCTGCCCGGCATCACGCCCTATTCCTCGCCGCTGAAGCTGTTCGAATACCTGCAATTGGGCCGTGTCATCGTCGGACCGGACAGCGAGAACATCCGCGAGATCGTGACCCATGGGCATGACGCCCTGCTGTTCGATCCGGACCGGGAGGGCGCGCTCGAAGAAACGCTGCTGCGCCTGTGCACCGACCCGGCGCTGCGCACCCGGCTGGGACAGCAGGCACCCAAGACGATCGTCGAGAAATCGCTGACCTGGGGGCGCAACGCCGAGCGTGTCGTCGCCATCGCAGAAGCCGCCATCCGCCAAAATCGCCGACCCGCCGCCGCCGACGCCGAGCCGTCGGGCTCGCGCGGCTGAACGCCGTCACAGGGGAACCGCCATGGACTTCATCGACTCGTACCTGACCGAAACCGTCGCATCGCTGAGCGCCTTCCAGGCCGACCCGCATCATCGCCAGGTGATGACCGGCATGGCCGACGCCATCGTCGGCGCGCTGCGCCAGGACCGGAAGCTGCTGATCTGCGGCAACGGCGGCAGCGCCGGCGATTCCCAGCATATCGCGGGCGAATTCATCTCGCGCCTGATGTACGACCGCGCGCCGCTCGCCGCGATCGCGCTCACCACCGATACCTCGGTCATCACGGCCACCGGCAACGATTACGGCTACGAGCACATCTTCACCCGCCAGGTTCAGGGCCTTGGCCAGAAGGGCGACGTGCTGCTCGGCATCTCGACCTCCGGCCGCTCGCCGAACGTGCTGAGCGCCTTCGGTGCGGCCCGCGAGAAGGGCATGGTCTGCATCGGCTTTACCGGCTCCCATGGCGGCCCGATGCAGGAGGCATGCAGCCTGCTGCTGGAAGCGCCCTCGCCCAAGACCGCGATCATCCAGCAGATCCACATCGTGGCGGCCCACATCATCTGCGCTCTGGTCGAGAGCACGATGTTCCCCAGGACCTGATGATCCGCCGATGACCGCATCTCCCGTTCGCCAGGCCGCCATCCTCGTCGGCGGCCTCGGCACCCGGCTGGGCGAGCTGACCGCGGCCCTGCCGAAACCGATGCTGCCGTGCGGCGACCGGCCGTTCCTGACCTGGATCCTGCGCGAGTTGACGCGGTTCGGCATCGAAGACGTGCTGCTGCTGACCGGCCATCGCGGCGACCTGGTCGAGGCCGCGGTGCCGCAGATGCTGGCGAGCCTGCCCAAGCCGCTGCGCATTACCTGCGTCCGTGAGGACAAGCCGGCCGGGACCGGTGGCGCGCTGTACCATGCGCGCGACCATTTCGCCGAGCGCTTCTTACTGTGCAATGGCGATTCCTGGCTCGACTTCAACCTGCGCCGCCTGCTGGAAGATGCGCGCCATGATACCGGCCGGACGATCGGCCGCATGGTGTTGCGCCGCGTGGAGGACGCCTCGCGCTATGGCGTGGTCGAGACGCAGGGCGACCAGGTCACGGCCTTCCGCGAGCGGCCCGAGACGGCACAGCCGGGCGTGATCAATGCCGGCATCTATCTGTTCGACCGCCGCATCCTGGACCATGTCACACCGCTCTGTTCGCTGGAGCGCGACGTGCTGCCCCCACTCGCGGCGGACGGCGTCCTGCGCGGTACCGTCGCCGACGGCTATTTCATCGATATCGGCATTCCGACCGATCTGAACCGCGCGCAGACCGAACTGCCCGAGCGCCTGCATCGCCGGGCGCTGGTCCTCGGTGATGATTTCCTGACCGGAGCGGACAGGCCCGACGTGCTGGCAGCGCTTCGGATCGCAGCCGATGCCGGGTGGCATGTTTTCGCGACGATGGTCGGTGCGTCTGGGTTCGTCGACGCAATGGACGACATCGAGCACGATCATCCGAGCCGCGAAGGCCTGGAGAAATTGCTGGGCCGATGGGAGCTTTCGGCTGATCGTTGTGTGTTCGTCGGCGCCCGGGACGACAACCTGACGGCGGCATACGAGGCCAGCGTTCCTTCACGGCTATTTTCAGGTGGTAGTCTGGCGGAATTCATGCGCCGGATCATCGATAGTCGTTGAGTTAGGCTAAAGAAGAGGTTTTCGAGCGCGCCTGTTGCGCTTCGGGAAGCCGCAAGATTGTTGAAGCACATTGGGACGGAGCGGCAGCGTGAGTAACACTCTTCTGGCAGAACTTTCATGGCTCCGGCGCCAGCCCCACGATATTGCACAGCAATGCCGCGCACTGCTCGATGGCGGCAGCGACTTAGGCTCGAAAATACGAGCTCTCGCCGGCCATGCGCTTGACGACACGAATCTCGGCCGCCTGTGCAAAGTCATCCGCCGTGCCCAGACGGAAGGACGTTCGCTCTCTCCCCTGACACCGCTTCGCCTCGGCATCGTGAGCAATGCGACGACACAATTCCTGGTGCCGTCCCTGATCGCGTCGGCGGCGCGGCACTCCATCGCGCTGGAATGTGTCGAGGCAGAATTCGACCAAGTGATGCAGGAGGCGCTGTCCCCCGGCTCGCGGATCAACCGGGCCGAGCTGGATGCCGTCCTCGTTGCCATAGACTATCGCGGCCTGTCTTTGCGGTCATGCCCGGGCGACGGGCCCGCGGCCGAACGGATGATCGCGGAAGCCCTTACCCAGCTGAACGCCATTCGCGCGGGGCTCCGCGGCACCGGCAAAACCGTACCCATCCTCCAGACGCTCGCGCGCCCGGTCGAGGCGGAATTCGGCAGCATGGACGCGATGCTGCCGGGTACGATGCGGCATCTGATCGATGGTGTGAATCGAGGCTTGATCGAAGCCCTACGTGGCACGGAAGATGTTCTGTTCGACGTTGCGAGCCTGGCCGAAAGCGTCGGTCTCGCGGACTGGCACGAGCCGACGCAGTGGAACATGGCGAAATTGCCGTTCTGCAACGCCTATGGACCGCTCTATGCCGATCGCTTGGGCGCGCTGCTGGGTGCCTTGCGGGGCAAGAGCCGGCGCTGCCTGATCCTCGATCTCGACAACACGCTGTGGGGCGGCGTGATCGGCGACGACGGGCTCGACGGCATCGTGATCGCGCAAGGCGATGCGACGGGCGAGGCGTATCTCGCCGTGCAACGAGCGGCGATGACCTTGCGCGCTCGCGGGATCGTGCTGGCCGTTTCCTCGAAAAATTCCGACGAGATCGCCCGGCTGCCATTTCGACAGCACCCGGAGATGCTATTGCGCGAAGAGCATATCGCCGTGTTCCAAGCCAATTGGAACGACAAGGCGACCAACATCCGGGCTATTGCCGAGGAATTGTCACTCGGGCTCGATGCGATGGTGTTCCTGGACGACAATCCAGTCGAGCGCAACCTGGTCCGGCAAGAGCTTCCAATGGTTGCCGTGCCGGAATTGCCCGACGATCCAGCCCTCTATGTCCGCACACTCCTGTCCGCCGGATATTTCGAGGCGATGACCTTTTCGGGCGAGGACCGGAAGCGCGCAGCGCTCTACCAGGACAATGCGCGCCGGGCGACCCTGCAGCAGCAGGCGACTGACATGGGAAGCTATCTGGCATCGCTTGATATGGTGATGACGGTGCAGCCATTCGATCGAATCGGCCGGGCACGCATCGCGCAACTGATAAACAAATCCAACCAGTTCAATCTGACGACCCGGCGCTATACCGAGGCCGAAGTGTCCGATGTCGCAGCATCCCCGGACCATTACGCCCTGCAGATCCGTCTCGCCGACAGTTTCGGCGACAATGGCATGATCAGTGTCGTGATCTGTCGCACGGTCGGCACCGACTGGGACGTCGACACCTGGCTGATGAGTTGCC
>NZ_DASZBY010000027.1:0-46178 GCF_035943795.1 Aliidongia sp.
TTCGCGATTGTCTCCACTACCAGCATCCCAATCCTGGCCCCCATGATGCTCATGGAAGCCAATGTGGCCCCGACGCCTGCGGGGTCCCGATTGGAAGCCGATCACCCCGAAAACGGGGGCCTTATTCCACGCTTATTCACACCCCATTCCTGGGTCCAGCCATCGGACAGCCTCTAAATAGAAGCTAATTAGACGACAAAAATGCTTGTCGAGCGAGTCGAATCGCGACACACTACATCTTGTGTCTATGTCGTGCAGAATCGCAAAATACCCAAAATGAGTACAATTTGGTGATTTGCGTGATATGAAAAGAAAGAGGGTGCCCTTCGGGGCACCCTCTAGTGTCGCTCCACGTTTCTCCGATCAAGCCCCCTGGCAGGGGGGCTTGGTCAGTTTTCCTCTAGAACCGAGTTCTAGCGGTTAGGCCAGCTCCGGTAGTGCGAGCACACATGCTCCAACTGCCCGAAACGCCAACGAACGTACTCCCGCACATACACGGGTTTCGTATTAAAGTACCGCACTGATATCACCCCCTTCCACCTGATCAGCAAGACTAGATCTTGCTGGTGATGACGCCCTTGCGCGGCGCGCTTAGGCGCCGAAATCGGGTTCAGGTCGTAGAAGCTCTGCCAATGCAGCACCCGATCCATCGTCTATAGATGGATCAGAACATCAGCCTGCCACAAAATATGGGGGATGCAATGCCCTATATGGCGAGATTTTGTCAAAAATCTTCTTGCCAAGTTTGGCGGAGTCGTTCTCGCGGCGGAAACGCCTTGCTTTTCTACATATGGTATTAAGAGTGCGTGAAGCTTACCAGCCGGATGAGCGACTTCATTTTATTTCGACTTAGCCCAACCACACGCCGCATCACTGCGATCTGCGCTGAGCTAAATTTCGTGGTGAGTTTGCTACCTAATACCGAACGCCTCCGCCGGATCGAGCGGCGGCAGCAGGCCGGGCAGGCGCGCCGCCAGCATGGATTTGCCGGAGCCGGGCGGCCCCATCATCAGCAGATGATGCCCGCCGGCCGCCGCCAGCTCCAGGGCGCGCTTGGCCGTCTCCTGGCCTTTGATGTCCTTGAGGTCGGGCGGCGCCGGACCATCTGCCTCCAGCCGGGGTTTCGGCGGCGACAGCACCTGCGTGCCTTTGAAATGATTGATGAGCGCCAGCAGGTTGGCCGGCGCCAGAACCTCGATCGTGCCGGCCCAGGCCGCCTCGCCGCCGCAACCGGCCGGACAGATCAGCCCGCGCTGGCGCTCGGCCGCTCCCATGGCGGCGGGCAGGGCACCCGCGACCGCTGTCAGCGACCCGTCGAGCGCCAACTCGCCGAGGGCCACATAGCCCTCGAGCTCGTCACCGGGCAGGACGCCCATCGCCACCAGCAGACCGGCGGCGATCGGCAGGTCGAAATGCGAGCCTTCCTTCTGCACGTCGGCCGGCGACAGGTTGACCACGATGCGTTTGGGCGGCAGCGCCAGACCGATCGCATTGAGCGCTGCCCGCACCCGCTCCCGCGATTCCGCCACGGCCTTATCGGGCAGGCCGACCACGACGAAGGCGGGAAGCCCGGCGACGATCTGGACCTGGACCTCGATCGGCAGAACCTCGATGCCCTGAAAGGCGACCGTGTGAATGCGCGCGACCATGCCGAGGTTAATGTCCCTTTGGTTAAACCATGAGGCGAGCGTACAGAGGCGTGGGCATGAGCACCAGTACCGCGCCGCTATTCGCCGCAGTCATCATCGCCAAGGCCTTTGACGTTCGCTATGCGAGGGTGATCTAGGCCGCCAGCAATCTCGAATTCGAAGGTTCCGGCGTCATCTGTCCCCATACAAAGCGTCTTCCGATCGCCTTGCGTCATGGCTTTCCAGCTCAAGAGCATGCCCATGTTCGGCGGATAATGCCCGGCCACGGCTTCGGCTCGGGCGGCGTCGACTTTTGCCTGTAAGGCCGCCGCGACCGAGGGTTCGGCGAGGTTCGCCGTCGAGTGGCCGTCCAGTAGCTCGGTGAACAGCGCGTCCACCAGATCAAGCTCGGGAGTCATGCTCCGCTCGCCCAGATCTTGGATGCGATCCGGCAAGATCGCGATGGTCCAATCCACCTGTCGCCCTTCGCAGGAACCGCAGGCATAGAATGATTTGAACCACTGTTTCACGTTAATATGGAGCGTGCTGTCATCTCGCCGAACGAACCACTTCTGGTCATCCATATAGGTATAGAGCTTGACGAACAACGGCACCGATTCTCTGCCGCTCCAGCTCCAGATGGTTAATTGAGCGCCCACGGTGGCACCCATTGCCTGGGCATACGTCCCGATCACGTAGAACCGGCGATTTCCATGTATGTCGTCGGCAAGCTTGCCCAGGTCTGCATACACAGGACCGCATGCGCCGCCGTTCGGGTGGGTTCGGCAATCACTCGTCGCCCGGACCGGCGACCAAGCCCCGAGCGGCTCAAATCCCTTGGGAGCGACCTCACCTGAATCGGCGATTCGCCAGACAGCCTCGAAACCCGCGCCGCGATCGGCCTCCAAGAATACGGTGCCGATTTCCCCTTGGGTCACCGAAACCAAGATGGCTTTATGATCCAGCGCAACGGCGGTGACACCGAATCCATCCGCCACAGCCTTTACGGCTATCTCCAGTTCTGCTGCCGACACGGTGGCATGCGAACGCAAATAACTCGTCGTCCACTGCTCCAGGATTGACCACTCCGCCTTCAAAAGCCTAGTCGATTCCGGCGAACCGTCGATCGAGAACCCGTCCGAATGCTTTGAAAGCTCCACCAGCACATGTTGGAGCGACGCCCTCGTCGATGACGCGGCGTCTTGGGCATGGCTGCCGCCGACCGGAATCACCAGGAAAACCAAGAAGACACCGAGCGATCGTATCAGGCAGCCAGCCGAAATTAGGCGACGTTTAATACTACCGAACATGACGAAGCTCGGCAGCCCCGGCGCCATCTGGACCTGCACCTCGATCGGCAGGACCTCGATGCCCTGGAAAGCGACCGTGTGAATGCGTGCGACCATGCCTGGCAAGGTTCCCCCGATTTAACCGTGGGGCGAGCGTACAGCCGGTTGGTTCGGAGTTCCAGCGCGTCCCGCGCGGGATCGGCGTTTCAGAACAGCATGATGCCGACGACCGCCAGCAGGGCGACCACAACCCAGGAGGCCGCGGTCTCGCGGATCAGCGTGCTGTGGGCGGCGAAGCCTCGCCCTTCGCCCGGATCCGGCGCGACGGGCGTCAGGCCCGGGCGGCGTGGAAAGCGCAGGATGGTGGCGGCGGGTCGGCTCGGGCCGGCGCAGAGCGGCCAGGCGGGCGCGGATGGACTGGTGAAAAGCGGCACTGCGGCCATGGCGATCTCCTCATGCACCATCATGTAGGCCTCCGCGCTTCAGAGGTCTAAGATCGATTGGATAGGAAACTATAGGCAGAACGTCTGATGGAGCTGCGCCATCTGCGCTATTTCCTGGCAGTGGCCGAGGAGCTGAATTTCAGCCGGGCGGCCCTCCGCCTGCACATCGCCCAGCCGGCGTTGAGCCAGCAGATCCGGCAGCTCGAGGATGAGCTGGGCCTGCAGCTGCTCGAACGGGGCACACGGCCGCTGCGCCTGACCGAGGCCGGCCGCTTCTTCCAGACCGAGGCGCTGGCCGTGCTGGCCAAGCTGGACCTGGCGGTGGCTGGCGTACGGCGGATCGGCCGTGGCGAGGTCGGCTGGATCGGTGTCGCCTATGTAACCTCCGCCATGAACCTGCTGCTGCCGCCGATCCTGCGCCGGTTCCATGCCGAGCATCCTGGTGTCGAAGTGCTGCTGTACGAAATCCTGCCGTTCGAGCAGCCGGCGGCATTGCTCGAACGCCGTGTCCATGTCGGGTTCGTGCGCCCCGGCATCGACCATGCCGAGCTGGTCGAGGAGTCGCTCTATGACGAGCCGATCGTGGTGGCATTGCCGTCCGACCACCGTTGGGCGGGTCGGGCCCAGCTCGAGATCGCCGATCTGGTCGACGAGCCGGTGATACTCTTCGGCGGCCGCATGACGCGCGGCGTCGATAGCAGTTTCCTGCGGTCGCTGTTCCGTGCCGCCGGGGTCGAACCCAAGGTGGCGTTCCAAACGCAATATGCCGAATCCGCGCTGGGACTGGTCGCGGCTGGCATGGGCGTGGCGCTGGCTGCCGCCGGGTTCGGCCACGTGCCGCGCGCCGGCGTCAGCTTCATACCGCTCGCCGCCTCCGCGCCCAGCATTCCGATGAAGGTCGCCTATCGCCCGGCCGAACGATCGCCGGTGGTGCAGGCATTCCTGAAGATCACGCGGGAAGTGGCGGCCGGCCTGCCGCCCTGGCGCTGAGGGTCACAGCGCGGCGACGGCCTCGCGGATCGTCGCCGCCCGATGGACCCAGGTGTGGGCGCCCTCGAACCAGGCGCGTCCGGCCTCGGCCATGGCCTGCGCCTTGGCCGGGTCCTGCAGCAACGAGTCCGCCAGCGCCGGCACGTCGCCAAGGTCCGGGCGGGCCTGGGCCAGCACACCGACCGGTGCGGTCACCCCCAGCCAGGCGGTGGCACTGCTGAAGGCCACGGCACCGGCGGCCATGGCCTGGAACAGCCGCTCGTGGCTACCGTGGTAGGGCGTACAGCTGTTGACGACCAGCCTGGTGCGGGCCGTGAGGTCGGCGACCTCGGCAGCCGACTTCTGGCCGAGCAGCCGCGCCCGGACCGGGCCATCGGCCGCCGCGACGACCGCCTCCCAGCCCGGTCCGACCAAGGTCAGTGGCCGGTCGAGCAGTGCCAGGATCATTCGCCAGCGCACCCGGGCGCGCAAATACAGATCCAGCGTCTGGAAATACGGATAGAGCGATTGCGGCGCCGCGAGGGCCGTCACGGGATGGCCGACGCGGGCGATGATGTCAGGCAGCGGCGCGAACGGATCCGCATCATGGGCGTCGAGCATGGCGTTCAGGCGGCCCTCGACCTTCGGCCCGTGTTCGGTCCAGGCGGCGCGCAGGGCGGCCGGGTTGGCCGGTGCGGTGCCGGCATGCAGCAGTTCGATGTCGCGCGCCGCCCACGGCACCGGCGCCCTGCCGGCCGGCAGGGCCGTCGCCGCATGGGGCAGGTGCTTCAGCGGTATCGGCACGCCCAACTTGCCGCGCCAATAATCGAGATCGCCCGGCGCCGTGGTGAAGATCAGCCGGCGCCGGATCGGCGTCGCGACCTGGTTCCAATAGAGCAGCAGCGGGTCGAGGTAGATCGACACCAGCGGCTTCTCCAGGGCGTTGTACAGATTGCCCTCGGCCCGCTGGTCGAGCCCGATGCCGGAAAAGCCCAGGAAGGCATCGACCGGCCCGTCGGTGATCGCCTGTTGCAGCCGGATGATGTAGTCGGGTGCCGTCGCGTCGATGATCGGCGCCGCATCGCCCTGGGCCGTCAGGGCGACGGCCAGGCTGTCCAGCATGCGATCGACGCTGCCGTAAAGACTGCTACCACGGAACAGGATGAAGCGCATGCCGGGCTCGGGCGGAGGAAGTTCGGGCGAGCCTAGCACGCTCCGGCGGCGAGTCTTCCCCCGTGTCGATTCTTTCCGATCAAAATAGCCGGGCGGCCCGAACGATCTCGCCGGTCAGCTCGGCGATCTCGCGTGGCCCGTCGTGCTTTTGCGTGAATACCATGAACTCGACGTCCGGCAGGGCCGGCAGGCCGGCATCGGCACCCAGGGCGTCGAGCTGCGGCGTCAGCAGGCTCCGGTTCAGCGGAGTGACGGCGAACGCGGCGGCGGCGGCGGCGCGCAAACTGGCGACGCTGGGACTGACCACGGCGATACGCCAATCCCGCCCGGCTGCGGCCAGCGACGCCAGGGCCGCGTCACGGTAGGGACACGGCTCGGGGAACAGCGCCAGCGGCAACGCCGGAACGGTTTCGGGCAGGCCGCCTTTGGCATAAGCCCAGACCAGCGGCTCGCGCCACAGCAACTGGCCTGTCTGGTCGCCCCGGCAGCGGCTGCCGACGACCAGGTCGAGTTCGCCTCGTGCCAAGTCCGCCAGCAACAGCCCGGTATTGGCGACACGGACCTCCAGGGACACGCCGACCCGGACGCTCTGGAACTGCCGCAGCAGGCCGGGCAGCCAGCTGCTCATGAAATCGTCCGACGCGCCGATCCGCAGATGGATGCCGTCCGTGACCCCGGACAGGTGCCGCCGTGCATCCTCGTTCAGGCGCAGGATGG
Organism: Aliidongia sp.; assembly: GCF_035943795.1. Classification (NCBI taxonomy): domain Bacteria; kingdom Pseudomonadati; phylum Pseudomonadota; class Alphaproteobacteria; order Rhodospirillales; family Dongiaceae; genus Aliidongia; species Aliidongia sp. The sequence continues at coordinate 6,220 of NZ_DASZBY010000027.1, forward strand.
CCCGGGCATAGCCCAGCAGCATTTCGCCGGCGGGCGTCAGGGCGACCGACCGGGTGCTGCGAACGAACAGCGGCCGGGCCGCCTGTTCCTCCAGACGGCGCACATGCCCGCTGACCGCGGATTGCGTCAGGTTCAAACGCTCGGCGGCCTTGGTGAAGCTCGCTTCCTGGGCGACCGCCTGAAAGGTCCGAAGCAGCGTTGCGTCGAGCATGGTCATCTCAATCCACACTGAATATGATCATGATATATCGTTTATCAGACTGAACGAAAACTGCTTCGATCCCCTGGCCGTCACCGACCGGCTAGGAGCAGTCATGACCCATATCCTCTATATCGAAGCGTCACCGCGTAAGGCGCGCAGCGCCTCCACCGAGATCGCCCGGCACGCGCTTGCGGCCTGGCGGTCGGAGGACGCGACCGTCACGGTCGATACGCTCGATCTCTGGTCGGAATCGCTGCCGGAATTCGACGGCCCGGCGATGGAAGCGAAATATGCCGGCCTCTCCGGCACGCCGCTGACGGCTGAACAGGCAGCGGCATGGTCGCAGATCCGAGCGCTGGCGGGCCGCTTCCTTGCCGCCGATGCGCTGGTCGTGGCGGCACCGCTGTGGAACTTCTCGATACCCTACAAGCTGAAGCATCTGATCGACGTGGTTTCGCAGAAGGACCTGCTGTTCACGTTCGACGAGAGCGGCTTCGGCGGCTTGCTGCGGGGCCGCAAGGCGCTGGTGATCTGCGCCCGCGGGCTCGACTACAGCCCGAGCGCCGCCACACCGGCGGGCACCTACGATTTTCAGAAGCCGTACTTGGAGACATGGCTCCAGTTCGTCGGCATCTCCGAGATCGTGAGCGTCGTGGCGGAGAAGACGCTGTTCGGACCGGAAATCGACGGCGCTTCCCGCGCCGCCGCCTGCGCAGAAGCGGTGAAGGCCGCGCGGAAGTTCGCGCGGCCTGCCTGACAGGCCCGACTATCCGAGGGTGGGATAGTCGGTGTAGCCGACCGAGGTGCCGCCGTAGAAGGTCGCGGGGTTCGGCGTATTCAGAGCCGCATTGCGCTGCAGCCGCTCGACCAGGTCGGGATTGGCCAGGAACGCGGTGCCGAACGCGACCAGATCAGCGCCGCCGTTCTCGATCGCCGCTTCCGCCTTGGCCCGATCATAGCCGCCGTTGACGATGAAGGTGCCGCCGAATGCCTTGCGCAGCTGGCGCCAGTCGAACGGTTCGGTGCCGGCCTGGAAGACGTGGAGATAAGCCAGGCCCCGGCCGCCCAGCTGCGTGGCGACATAGTCGAAGGTCGCCTGCGGGTTGGAATCCTCTATGTCGTTGAACGGATTGATCGGCGACAGGCGGACGCCGACCCGGCTGGCGCCGAACACGGTCGAGACGACCTCGACCGCCTCGAGCAACAGGCGGGCGCGGTTCTCGACCGAGCCGCCATAGGCATCCGTCCGCTTGTTGGACCCGTCGCGCAGGAACTGGTCCAGCAGATAGCCGTTGGCGCCATGAACCTCGACACCGTCGAAACCGGCTTCCTTGGCATTGATCGCGGCCTGGCGGAAGGACGCGATGATGCCGGGGATTTCCTCCAGCGCCAGCGCTCGGGGCTCGACGAACGGAGCGGGGCCTTCTGCCGTCATCGCGTCGCCGGCCGGCTTGATCGCCGACGGTGCGACCGGCAATTGGCCGCCTTCCTGCATCGACGGATGCGAGATGCGGCCGACGTGCCACAGCTGCAGGAAGATCCGCCCGCCCTTCTTGTGGACCGCGTCGGTCACGAGACGCCAGCCGGCGACCTGATCCGCCGAATGGATGCCGGGGGTGCCGGGGTAGCCCCGGCCCTGGGGCGAGATCTGCGAAGCCTCGGTGATGATCAGGCCGGCAGTCGCCCGCTGGGCGTAGTACTCGGCATTGAGCGGCTGCGGCACGGCGCCGGCGCCGGCCCGGTTGCGCGTCAGCGGCGCCATCACGAGGCGGTTGCCGAGCGTGATCGGGCCGAGTTCGAACGGCTGGAACAGAGTGGGAAGGGTGGACATGGAAGGCTCCGGCAATAAGGACCGATCGGTCCAAAAAGGGTTGGTTCGAGCCAGGATCGTTTCCTGGGAATCCCGAAGGTCAGTGCAGAAGTTTCAGGATGATTTCGACGGTCTCGTCGAGGTGCTGCCGGCCGGTGCGCGCCCGTAACATCACCTGCAGACCGCTGAGGGCGACCGACAGCAGGCGGGCCAGTGTGGCGGCGTCGTGGACACGGCCGATCGAGCCTTCGCGCTGGCCTCGTTCGATCGTCTGGGTCAATTGCGTTTCCACATCGGCGAGTGCGCTGCCCACCTGGGCTTCGACCGCGGGATCCCGCGGCCCGAGTTCGACCGCCTCGTTGCAGGTCATGCAACCGCGGGCCTGTTCGCAGGCGACGACGCCGCGGAACAGGGCCTCGATCGCGGCTCGCGCCGTGGGACCGATGGCGAGGCGCGTTTCGAGCTCCGTCGCCTGCTGGTCCTGGTACTGGGTCAGCGCACGCAGGAACAGAGCGTGCTTGGAGCCGAAGGTTTCGTAGAAACTCGACTTGCTGATCCCCATCGCGTCGAGCAGATCGGCCAGCGACGTCGCCTCATACCCCTGCTGCCAGAACAGGTCGCGCGCCTGGGCCAGTGCTTGGGTCTCGTCGAATTCGCGGGGTCGGGCCATGAACCGTATATGGGGTTCCGGACTGGTTAGTCCAGAACCCTGATCTGAAATTTTTCAGACCCTTGATGCCGTAGTCCCCGCGCAGGCGGGAATGACGGGAAGATGCTACCGCCGGTTCAGTTTCGCTTCGATCGCGTCCCAGATCTTGGCTTCGAGCTTTACTCCGTCGAAGCGGTTGATCTCCTGCAGGCCGGTCGGCGAGGTGACGTTGATCTCAGTGATGTAATCGCCGATCACGTCGATACCGACGAAGATCAGGCCCTGGGCCTTCAGCGCCGGGCCGATCGCGGCACAGATCTCGCGCTCGCGCGTCGTGATGCCGGTTTTTACGGCCGTGCCGCCGACATGCAAGTTGGCGCGCGCCTCACCCTTGGCCGGCACGCGCAGCACGGCGCCGGCCGGTTCGCCGTCGATCAGGATGATGCGCTTGTCGCCCTGGCGCACTTCGGGCACGTAGCGCTGGATCATCAGCGGCTCGTTGCTGATGCTGGCGAACATCTCCAGGAGCGAGCCCAGGTTCTCGTCGCCGTCGCGGATACGGAACACCCCGGCGCCGCCATTGCCGAACAGCGGCTTCACGATGATGTCGTGATATTCAGTCCGGAATGCATCGATCTCACGCCGGTCCGACGTGATCAGGGTCGGTGGCATCAGGCTGGGGAACTGGGTGACGAACAGCTTTTCCGGTGCGTTGCGTACGGCGGCCGGGTCGTTCACCACCAGGGTCTGCGGATGGATCCGTTCCAGCAGGTGGGTCGCCGTGATGTAGGCCATGTCGAACGGCGGATCCTGGCGCATCAGCACTACGTCGACGCCGGCCAGGTCGAGCGACTCCGGTGCGCCCAGGCTGAAATGACTGCCGCGCTCGCGCCGGACCTTCAGCGGCCGTGCCCAGGCATGGACCCGGCCGTTCTTGAACGCCAGGTTCCGCGGGCCGTAGTGATACAGCAGATGGCCGCGCGCCTCCGCCTCCAGAGCTAGAACGAAGGTCGAGTCGGCATCGATATTGATGCTCTCGATCGGGTCCATCTGAATGGCGACGGCGAGACTCATGGCATTATCCCCTGGTGGTTGCCGGCACTATATGGTGACGACACCCCGGCGCCCAAGCCCGACGATGGTCGATGCGAATGGAGCGAATCAGGTGTCGGTATCCATGGATGATTCGCGAAAGGCCCTGTGTCTTACTGGATCGTCATAACCGAAGGAAATCGTCGTGCCTGGATTGGAGAATCGCGTAGCCCTCGTCACGGGCAGCTCGCGCGGCATCGGCAAAGCCATCGCAGTGGCGCTGGCGGAGGCAGGCGCCCTGGTTGCCGTGAATTATCTTACGCACGCGGACGAAGCGAAGGCCGTCGTCGAATCCATTGGCGGGACAGGAGGCCGCGCCGCGGCGTTTGGCGCGGACGTTTCGTTCGGGGCTGAGGCGCAGCGCTTGATCGGCGAGGTGGAAAAGCGCCTCGGCCCGATCGACATACTGGTCAATAATGCCGGCGCGGCGCTGGTGCGCGGCTTGGACGACATCACCGAAGACGATTTCGACCGTACCATCGCAAGCAATCTGAAGTCGGCGTTCCTCTGTACACAAATGGTCTTGTCGGGGATGCGGGCGCGGAAATGGGGGCGGATCGTCAATATTTCCTCGATCGGGGCGCGCATCGGCGCGGGCTCCGTCAGTGTGGCCTATGGCGCTTCCAAGGCCGGGATCGAAGGCCTGACCCGCGCCTATGCGCTACGGCTGGCGCCGGACGGCGTGACGGTCAACGCGGTGGCGCCGGGCCTGGTCGATACCGATATGGGGAAGCCGCTTATCGAAGCGGGCGTGCCGGCGCGCATTCCGGTCGGTCGCGCAGGGACAGGCGACGAGATCGCCCAGGCGGTCCTGCTGCTGGTCGGCAATGGCTACATGACCGGTCAGACGATTTCTGTAAACGGCGGCTCGCTGTTTTCCTGAGCTCGGGAAGCGCCATGCGAACGAGCTTCATCGATCGCCGGCGGGTGCTTTCTAGTTGAGGCGGCCCTTGAGCTGCTGCAGCAGCAGGGCCGCCTCGTGGCGCCACTCGGCCGCGGGATCGAGGCGGATCGCGGTCTCGAGCGCCGCGATGCCGGCGGTCAGCCGGCCGATATGGTTGGCCAGCATGCCGGTCTCGCGCCACAGGTCGGCATGGCCGGGCGCCAGCAGCCGCATGCGGCGCAGCACCTCGAACGCGGCCTCGCTGCCGCCGGCCTGCAGCAGACGCAGCTTGATGTTGTTCTGCAGGCGCAGCAGCACTTCGCGGTCGGCGACCATCCGATAATGCTCGGGCTTCAGCTCGGCCGAGCCCCCGCCATCGCGGCCGCCGCCAAGCAGCTGCATCAGCTTGCGCAGCTGGGCAGCGCTGCGCAGCTCGCCCCCGGCAAACGGGTCGAGGATCGCGCGCTCGCCGCCGGCGTCGATCCGCACCAGGAAATGGCCGGGGAAATTCAGGCCGCCGGCCTGCCAGCCCTGGGCGCGGGCGGCGTGGATATAGAGAATGCCCAGCGCCACCGGCAAGCCGCGTCGCCGGTCGATCACCCGCATCAGGTCGGCGTTGGCCAGGTCGTCGTACGTGGCGCCGTCGCCCTGGTAGCCGTGATTGCCGACCATGACCTGGACCAGGGCGGCGACCCGCTGCTTCAGCGGCGGCGCGCTGACCCCGCCCAATTCGGCCGCCAGCTCGTCGGCCAGCTGGTCCAGATGGGCGCGATAGCCTTCCGGATCGACCTCGGGCCGGTCGAGCCGCGCGAAGGCGAGCGCTGCCTCGGCCAGCGGCAGGATCATTCCGTCCGCCCGGCCCAGTTCGATCAGCAGCGCCTCCGCGCCCTCGCCCATGACTGCGGGTTCCGTCCTATTGCAGCGGGGTAACCTGGATCGGCCCTGACCGCGGTGGACTGTTCAGCGCCGGATCGCGGCTGTCGCCCGATCCGATGCCGCCGCCGGTTGCGCGCTGGCTGACACCCGGCTGGCCCGCATCCGGCGCGCTGAGCGCGCTCGGCTGGGTATTGCCGCCGCTGGTGCCCAACTGGGTGCCGCCATCCTCGCCGATCCCGCTGCGAATGCGGATGTAGTTCTTGACCTGCCGCACGTTCGGGATGTTGCGGGCATAGTTCAGCACGTGGTCCAGCTCGTTCTGGGTGCGCGCGATGCCCAGGATGTAGACCGTGCCGTCGACGCATTGCAGCGAGTAGTTCGGCGTCCGGACCGCGCCGTCGAACACCATGTCGCTGTTGAGCCGCGCCAGGATCCAATTGTCGCTGGCGGCGGTCGAGAAGCTGGCGCCCTGCGCGACCTGGATCTCGTTGATCACTTCCTTGACGCCGCTGGCCTTCCATGCGCCGGCGACCGCCTGGTCGCGGATCTTCGGATCGGGCACGCCACCGGTCAACAGCACGCGACCCTCGAAGATGTTGAGGTCGACGTAGGACGGGATCTGGCCGTTGTCCTTGGCCCAGATCGCGTTGATCTCGGTCTTGATGCCGGTATCGCTGGCGGTGCCGCCGATGCCGCGCTCGTTGCCCATGGTATAGCCGCCCGCACCGGCGGCGGCACCGACCGCCGCGATGAAGCAGCCGCCGAGCGGCAGGGTCGCGCTGGCCAGCGCCGTCAGACTGAGCGCCAGGGAAAGAACGCGCTGATGGGACAAGGTCACTCTTCTGAGCCTCCGGTTGGATCTTTCATTCACGCTATAGAACGGCTGAATTGTGGCGACAACCGGACATCCGTCGGTAAGGGGCCGATCGAACCTCTCAGCCATCGGCACGCCAGGCGTCGGGCAGGTGCCGGGGCCAGGTGCGCCGCACGATCAGCAAGGCGTCGAAACGCTGATCGAGCGCCGCCAGGTCCGGTCGTGCGGCCAGGAACTGGGCAGCCGCCCGGGCGATCCGGTGCCGCTGACGCGGGCTGACCGCGTCGGCGGCCGACCGGAAATCGGCCCGTGCCTTGACCTCGACGAACACCAGCACCCGGCCGCGGCGCACGATCAGGTCGATCTCGCCCGCGGCGGTGCGATAGCGCCGGGCGACGATGCGGTAGCCCTTGAGCCGCAGCCACCAGGCGGCGATGGTTTCCGACCGGTGGCCATGCTTTTCTGCGACCACGCGGTGCTGCCGGGTCATCGCGCCGCCGTTCCGGCCAATTCGAGCGCGCGGGCATAGACGTCGCGCCGCTTCAGGCCGAGCGCCTCGGCGACCTCGCTCGCGGCATCGCGCACCGACAGGTGGGCCAATGCCGCCGTCAGATGGGCATCCAGGTCCTCGGCACTGGCGGCGACGGCCGGCAGCGGCGGACCGACGACGACGACGATCTCGCCTTTAGGCGGCCCGGCTTGCTCGTAATGACGGGACAATTCGCCGAGCGTGCCGTGGCGGACCTCTTCATAGAGCTTGGTCAGCTCGCGCGCGACCGCCGCCGGCCGATCGCCGAGCTCGGCCGCCATGTCGGCGAGCGAGCTGGCGAGCCGCTGAGCAGATTCGAAGAAGATGAGCGTGGCCCGGACCGCACTGAGCTCGGCCAGATCCCGCCGGCGCGCGATCGTCTTGGAATCGAGGAAGCCCGCGAACAGGAACCGGTCGCTCGGCAAGCCGGACAGTACCAGTGCTGCGATCGGCGCCGAGGCGCCCGGCAGCATCTGGATGCGCAGCCCCTCCGCGATCGCCTGGCGGACCAGCTTGAAGCCGGGATCGGACACGAGCGGGGTGCCGGCATCGGAAATCAGCGCCACCGCCTGGCCCTGCGCAACCCGGCCCAGCAACAGCGGCCGCATGCGCTCGGCATTGTGCTCATGGTACGGCAGCAGCGGGGCGTCGATGCCGTGGCGCTGTAGCAATTTTGCGCTCACCCGCGTGTCCTCGCAGGCGATCACGTCGACCTCGGCTAAGATATCCAGGGCTCGAAGCGTGATGTCCGCGATGTTGCCGATCGGCGTGGCGATAATATAGAGCCCGGCCGATGCACGTTTTCGCCCCTCGACGCGTTCATCCGTCGGGGATCTTCCTGGGCCCGGTCGTTCGGGTGCCGATTGTTTTAGCGTGCGTTTACTTGACGCGGGCGCCCGGCTAGTGTCCGGCCGCGCCTCCTCGGTCGCTTCGGAGAATGTGCTTGAACCGTCCGTCTCTCGCGAACCCGGTCTTGCGGCCTTTGGCCCTCGCATCTGTGGTGACCTTCGCTCTGAGCTTGGCTGGCTGCGGAACTCAGACCGTAGCGGTGAAGCCGCCGGTACAGCAACCCCCGGTCGCCGTGCTGACCGGCCCTGTCGTCGAGCCGCTGCTGCCCGTCGTAGCACCACCGAAGCCGACTAATCTGGTCGATGTCGGTGGCCGCAAGGACGTGGCGCTGCTGCTGCCCCTGAGCGGGCCGACGGCGCCGCTCGGCCGCGACATGCTCGATGCCGCCCAGCTGTCGCTCATCGAGCTGGGTGCCGACGACATGGTGCTGACGCCCAAGGATACCAAAGGCACGGCCGACGGTGCCGCCGCCGCGGCCCGGCTCGCCATCGCCGAAGGGGCCCGGCTGATCGTCGGCCCCTTGACCGCGACCGAGGCCGAGGCGGTGAAGCCGATCGCCCAGGCCGCCCACGTCAACGTGCTGGCGTTCTCCAGCATCGCGTCGATCGCCGGCGACGGCCTGTTCGTCATGGGTATCCTGCCGCGCGAGGAGCTGAACCGGATCGCCGGTTACGCCCATTCGACCGGCATCGATCATTTCGCGGCCCTGGTGCCCAACAATACCTATGGCCAGCTCGCGGCCGAGCAGTTCGGCCAGGCAGTCGCGGCGGCGGGCGGCACGCTCGACGACACCGAGGTCTACGAGCCCGGCGGCTCCGACCTGAAATCGGTGATCCGCCACATGGCGGCCAACGGCAAATTCACCTTCACCGCCTTGCTGGTGCCGGAGAGCGGCGCCAAGCTCAAGAATACCGTGGCCCAGCTGCAGCTCGCCGACGTTAACCAGCAGAAAGTCCGGCTGCTCGGCACCGGCATCTGGGACAGTCCCGACCTCGGCAGCGAACCGTCGCTGATCGGCGGCTGGTACGCGGCCCCGCCGCCCGACGCCCGCGCCGGCTTCCAGGACCGGTTCCGCCAGGCCTACGGCCATGCGCCGCAGCGGCTGGCGACGCTCGCCTATGACGCGGTCGGCGTCGCGGCGGTGCTCGATCGCACACCCGGCAGCGAATTTTCGGTGGCGGCCCTGACCAACCCGAACGGCTTCGCCGGCGCCGACGGCATCTTCCGGCTGCGCGACGACGGCACGGCCGAACGCGGTTTGGCCGTGCTGCAGGTCGAACACAGCGGCACCAGCGTGGTCAGCCCGGCGCCGGAAAGCTTCGGCGAGGCCGGGCAGTAAGGGCTGGCGCCCCTCGGCGGATGAAATCGAGCTTCGCCAGATCGATCAATTCCCGCGCCCTGCCGTCCAGCACCGCCTTCGTCATGACCATGCAGAACGGATAGGCCTCGCCCGCCGTCGTCTTCGGCGGCATCGCCGCCGCCCGAATGTGATCCGCTGGCAGCGTCAGCCAGGGAGCGCCCGAGTGGACCAGCAATCTTTCCAGGAAGTGGGCCTTCGCGGCGGCACGGCAGCCGGCCTACATGATCGGATGCGGTTCGAACCGGATCGCAGGCGCAAGGCGCCCTTAGCCCGGCAGGTCCACCGATGAAATTGCAAGAGACGATCGATTGTCGTTCTTGGGCGAAGCTCGCGCTCGTGCTGTGCTGCCTCGCGACCGCGCCGGCGCTTGCGCGGGCGGACGAGCCCAACGCTTCGGCTCGGGACGGTGCGCGCGATTTCGATTTCGATATCGGCGTCTGGCATACCCACATCCGACGGATCCTGGATCCGTTCGCGGGCGGTCAGCATGTCATCGAGCTGGACGGGGTGGTGACGGTAAGCAAGGTGTGGGACGGACGCGCGTCGTTGGAAGAGATCGAGGTGGACGGGCCGACCGGCCATTGGGAAGGGATGAACCTTTTCCTGTACAATCCCGTGGCGCACCAGTGGAGCCAATCCTATAGCAACAGCAAGGTCGGCACGATCGGCGCACCATTCGTCGGCGAATTCAGGAACGGTCGCGGCGAACTCATCTCGCCGGACACTCTGGACAATCGCGCGGTCCTCGTGCGCGCCGTCTGGTCGAACATCGAGACGAACGCGCATGATTACAGCGAGTCCTACTCGGAAGATGGCGGCGCGACGTGGCAGCTTTCCTTCGCCGCGCATCTGATCCGCGCGGCATCGTGAGCGGGGCGGTGGCAGGCGTGCTTTCCGCTAACGCAGCAAGGCTGCCAATACGGCGTTCAGGCGCTGGCGGCCGGCGTCGGTCGCCACCAGCCGCTCGTCGTCGAGCGCCACGAAGCCGCCCTCGGTCAGATGGCGGAGCGCCGTGGCATCGATCAGATCCTCGGGCTCCAGGCCCAGTTCCTCGCGGAACCGCCGGCGCGGAATGCCTTCGGCCAGACGCAGCCCCATCATGACCAGCTCCTCGGCCCGGGCGGTCGGATCGATGGTTTCGGTCTCCTGGGTGCCATGCCCTTGGGCCTCGACCCGGGCCAGCCAGGTCTCGGGCGCCTTGGCCTGGCGGGTCGCAGTCTTTTCGCCGTTTAGGGTCAGGCGGCCATGGGCGCCCGGTCCGACGCCGACATAGTCGCCATAGCGCCAATAGGTCAGGTTGTGCCGGCTCGCCTGTCCCGGCCGCGCATGGTTCGAAATCTCGTAGGACGGCATGCCCGCGCCCGCCAGATGGGCCTGGGTCATCTCGTAAAGCTCGCCGGCGAGCTCGTCGTCCGGCAGCACGAAATCGCCCCGCGCGTGGAGAGTCGCGAAGGCGGTGCCCTGCTCGATCGTCAGCTGGTAGACCGACAGGTGATCGGTGGCAAAGCCCAGCGCGCGATCCAGCTCGGCCGCCCAGGATTTCACGGTTTGTCCCGGCCGTGCATAGATCAGATCGAAACTGTAACGATCGAAATGCCGGGCCGCAAGGTCGATCGCGCCGAGCGCTTCCTCAGCGGAATGCTGGCGGCCCAGGAATTTGAGCGAGGCATCGTCGAGCGCCTGGATGCCGAGCGAGACCCGGTTGACTCCGGCGGTGCGGAAACCCTGGAACTTGTGGGATTCGACCGAGGTCGGATTGGCCTCGAGCGTGATCTCGATATGGGGGTCGAGCGTCCAGCGCCGGCCGATGCGATCGATGACCGCGCCGACGGTCGCCGGCTCCATCAGCGACGGCGTGCCGCCGCCGAAAAAGATCGAGGTGACGACGCGGCCGGCGGTCTGCCCGGCATAATGGTCGAGTTCGGTCAGCAGGGCGGCGCGCCAGCGATCCTGCTCGATCCGGTCGCGCACGTGGCTGTTGAAATCGCAGTAGGGGCATTTCGACAGGCAGAACGGCCAATGGACATAGATCGCGAAGCCCGGGGCGTCGGCCGTCCCGGGCGCCGCCGCTGCCGTCACCAGGCTCATGACGCGAAGCAGGCCTCGACCAGCTGGCTGAACGCTCGGGCGCGGTGGCTGATGCGGTGCTTGGTCGCCTCGTGCATCTCGCCGAACGTCTGGCTCAGGCCGTCGGGAATGAAGATCGGGTCATAGCCGAAGCCCCGGTCGCCGCGCGGGGGAAAGCTCAGGGTCCCGGACACCCGGCCCTCGAAGCTCTCGAAATGGCCGTCGGGCCAGGCGAGCGTCAGGGCGCTGACGAAATGGGCGCGGCGATTGTCGGTGCCGCGCTCGGCCAGCTCGCGTTCGATGCGGGCCATGGCGAAGCCGAAATCCTTCGACGGCCCGGCCCAGCGTGCCGAATAGATGCCGGGTGCGCCGTCGAGCGCATCGACCGACAGGCCGCTGTCGTCCGACAGTGCCGGCACACCGGCGGCCAGCGCCGCGGCCAAGGCCTTCAGTTCGGCATTGGCGAGGAAAGTCGTGCCGGTCTCCTCCGGCTCCGGCAGGCCATGCTCCGCGGCCGAGCTGACATGGATGCCATAGGGCGCCAGCAGCTCGACGATTTCGCGCAGCTTGCCCGGATTGTGCGTGGCCACGATCAGGCCGGTGCCGGTGAAGCGGCGGCGCGGAGTGGCGGCGCACATGGGATCAGAGCCCGCCCAGGCCGACGGCGGCGCGCTGCAGGCGGGCCAATTCCGCGATGCCCTTGCGCGCCAGCTTCATCATCTCGGTATATTGCTCCTCGGGGAAGGGCGCGTCCTCGGCGGTCGCCTGGATCTCGACGATCTTTCCGGTCGCGGTCAGCACGAAATTGGCGTCGGCATCGGCCGCGGAATCCTCGACATATTCCAGGTCGAGCACCGGCACGCCCTTGTAGATGCCGCAGGAAACGGCAGCGACCTGGTCGCGCAGCGGCAGGGCCGGGATCAGCTTGGCATCGACCAGGCCACGCAGCGCTAGATGCAGTGCCACATAGCTGCCGGTGATCGAGGCGGTCCGCGTGCCGCCGTCGGCCTGCAGCACGTCGCAATCGATCTTGACCTGCCGCTCGCCCAGTGCCTTCAGGTCGACGACCGCGCGCAGCGATCGGCCGATCAGCCGCTGGATTTCCTGGGTCCGGCCCGACTGCTTGCCCCGCGCCGCCTCGCGGTCGGTGCGGGTATGGGTCGAGCGCGGCAGCATGCCGTATTCGGCCGTGACCCAGCCGGCGCCGGTGTTGCGCAGGAACGGCGGTACCTTCTCTTCGACCGAGGCCGTGCACAGCACGTGGGTCTCGCCGCATTTCACAAGGCAGGAACCCTCGGCATACTTGGAAAAGCCGGGGGTGAGCGTCACCGGGCGGAGCTGGTCGACGGCGCGACCGGAGGGGCGTGACATGGGCTGGGCGCTACTTTCGCGAAGGCGGATCTGGATGAAGGGCGTCAAACTACTCCGCCGCCCGCCCGCGCGTCCAGGCTTTGGCGGGAATTGCTCCTGTGCGTTCCACGGGCCAAAGGTTGACGCTCGCCCCGGTCGTCCCTAAGTTTCGGCTCGCCCTGTCGCGATGGCAGGCTCCTATCCATCACTGTCTCACAAGGGACGATCGTCGACTTTGAGCGACCGCGACATCCCCCGCGCGCGAACGGAGACCCTGGTCGGCGCGCTGAACGAGCGCAGCCGGGACATCTTCCGTACGATCGTCGATGCCTATGTCGAGACGGGCGAGCCGATCGGCTCCCGCACCATCTCGCGCCGGCTGGGGCTGAACCTGTCGCCGGCGACGATCCGCAACGTGATGGCCGACCTGGAAGAGGCCGGCCTGCTGTTCGCGCCCCACACATCGGCGGGCCGGCTGCCGACCGATGCCGGGCTGCGCCTGTTCGTCGATGGCCTGCTGGAAGTCGGCCGCCTGTCCAAGGAAGAGCGCGACAATCTCGATGCGCGCTGTGCCGCCGGCGGACGCTCGTTCCCGGCGCTGCTGGAACAGGCGACGCAGACCCTGTCCGGCCTGTCGCGCTGCGCCGGGCTGGTGCTGGCGCCCAAGACAGAACGCGCGCTGAAGCATGTCGAGTTCGTGGCGCTCGGGCCCGGCCGCGCGCTGGTCGTGCTGGTGACCGAGGATGGGCTGGTCGAGAACCGGGTGATCGAGGTGCCGGTCGGCGTGCCGACCTCGGCCCTGGTCACGGCGGGCAATTTCCTGTCGGCGCGGCTGGTCGGGTTCACGCTCGACGAAGCCAAGGCGGCGCTGGTCCAGGAACTGGCGGCCAACCAGGCCGAACTCGACGAGTTGACGACCAAGCTGGTCCAGGCGGGGCTGGCATCGTGGGCCGGCGCGCCGGTCGGCTCGTCGGGCGGTTCGCTCATCGTGCGCGGCCAGGCCAACCTGCTCGAGGACATCAGCGCGCTCGAGGATCTCGACCGGGTCCGCCGGCTGTTCGAACTGCTGGAGACCAAGGACACGATGATGCGCCTGGTCGAGGCGACCCATCGCGGCGAGGGCGTGCAGATCTTCATCGGCTCCGCCAACTCGCTGTTCGGCATCGCCGGCTGTTCGATGGTGATCGCACCCTATATGAACAGCCGCGAACAGATCGTGGGCGCGATCGGCGTGATCGGCCCGACCCGCATCAACTATGCCCGGATCATTCCGATGGTCGACTACACCGCCAAGGTGATCGGGCGCTCAATTGGCTAAAGCAGGACCCAGACAGCAATGACCGAAGCCCCCAACACTCCCGATACCCCCAACGAGGCCGATACCGTGGCGGAAACGGTCGATATCGAGATCGCATCGCCCGAGGCGCGGATCGCCGAGCTCGAAGCTGAAGTTGCGAAGTTCAAGGATCAGGCGCTGCGGGCGCTGGCCGAGCAGGAGAATGTCCGCCGCCGCGCCCAGCGCGACCGCGAGGATGCGCTGAAGTTCGCGACCTCCGCCTTCGCCAAAGACCTGGTGACCGTCGCCGACAACCTGCGCCGCGCGATCGACAGCGTGCCGGAGGCCCAGGCGGCGGGCGACGAGCTGCTGAAGGGCCTGCTGTCGGGCGTGTCCGCGACCGAGCGGGAGCTGCTGGGCGCGTTCGAGAAGCACGGCATCCGCAAGCTGGATCCGCTGGGCGAGAAGTTCGACCATAATTTCCATCAGGCGATCTTCGAGCTGGAAAATACCGGCAAGGTCGCGGGCACGGTCGTCCAGGTTCTGCAGGCCGGCTATACGCTGCATGACCGGCTGCTGCGCGAGGCAATGGTCGGCGTCGCCAAGGGGCCGGTCGCCGACGGTGCGGCGACGGACGGCAAGCCTGCGGACGACAAGGGCACCGACGGTCATCAGCGGGTCGATCGCACCGCCTGATGCGGCTGGGGTGCGGCTTTTCAGGTTTTGGTCACGATTCCGTGACAGGAAAGCCCTTCACCCCGTTGCAGGGCCGGGAAGCCGCCCATATATAACGGCGGGCGTTCGGCAGTTGCCGCGGCGTCCAGGTTCAAAATTTGGGGGACGGCAAGGAGCGCTCTTCGGGGGCCCTCGCGTCCTGCTTGTTCGAGAGGCAGTAATGAGCAAAGTCATCGGTATCGATCTCGGCACCACCAATTCCTGCGTCGCCGTCATGGACGGCAAGACCGCCAAGGTCATCGAGAACAGCGAGGGCGCCCGCACGACGCCGTCGATGGTCGCGTTCACGGAAAGCGGCGAGCGTCTGGTCGGCCAGGCCGCCAAGCGCCAGGGCGTCACCAATCCGGAAAACACCTTCTCCGCGATCAAGCGCCTGATCGGCCGCCGCTTCGAGGATGCGGTCGTCAAGAAGGACATCGGCCTCGTTCCCTATAAGATCATCGGCGCCGACAACGGCGACGCGTGGGTCCAGAGCCGCGGCGAGAAGTTCGCGCCGTCGCAGATCAGCGCCTTCATCCTGCAGAAGATGAAGGAAACCGCCGAGGCGTATCTGGGCGAGACGGTGACCCAGGCGGTCATCACCGTGCCGGCCTATTTCAACGACAGCCAACGCCAGGCGACCAAGGATGCCGGCAAGATCGCCGGTCTCGACGTGCTGCGCATCATCAATGAGCCGACGGCGGCAGCGCTCGCCTATGGCATGGAAAAGCGCGGCTCCGGCACGATTGCGGTCTATGACCTGGGCGGCGGCACGTTCGACGTCTCGATCCTCGAGATCGGCGACGGCGTGTTCGAGGTGAAGTCGACCAACGGCGACACGTTCCTGGGCGGCGAGGATTTCGACAAGTCGATCATCGACTATCTGGCGGACGAGTTCAAAAAGGAGCAGGGCATCGACCTGCGCGCCGACAAGCTGGCCCTGCAGCGCCTGAAGGAAGCCGCGGAAAAGGCCAAGATCGAGCTGTCGTCGTCGATGCAGACCGAAGTCAACCTGCCGTTCATCACGGCCGACCAGTCGGGCCCGAAGCATCTCAACATCAAGCTCAGCCGCGCCAAGCTCGAGAGCCTGGTCGAGGATCTGGTGCAGCGGACGATCGAGCCCTGCAAGGCGGCGCTGCGCGATGCCGGCCTCAAGGCCTCGGAAGTCGACGAAGTGATCCTGGTCGGCGGCATGACCCGCATGCCCAAGATCGCCGAGACGGTGAAGCAGATCTTCGGCAGGGAGCCGAACAAGGGCGTGAACCCGGACGAAGTCGTGGCGATGGGCGCCGCGATCCAGGCCGGCGTGCTGAAGGGCGAGGTCAAGGACGTCCTGCTCTTGGACGTGACGCCGCTGTCGCTCGGCATCGAGACGCTGGGCGGCGTGTTCACCCGCCTCATCGACCGCAACACGACGATCCCGACCAAGAAGGCCCAGACCTTCTCGACCGCCGAGGACAACCAGACCGCGGTCACGATCCGCGTGTTCCAGGGCGAGCGCGAGATGGCGGCCGACAACAAGATCCTGGGTCAGTTCGACCTGATCGGCCTGCCGCCGGCACCGCGTGGCCTGCCGCAGATCGAGGTCGGGTTCGACATCGACGCCAACGGCATCGTCCAGGTTTCGGCCAAGGACAAGGGCACCGGCAAGGAGCAGCAGATCCGCATCCAGGCGTCGGGCGGCCTGTCGGACGCCGAGATCGACAAGATGGTCAAGGAAGCCGAGCTCAACGCCGAGGACGACAAGCGCAAGCGTGAGGTGGTCGAGGTCAAGAACCAGGCCGAGGCACTGATCCACACGACCGAGCGGACCTTGAAGGAAGAGGCCGCGGCGAGCGTGCCCGAGGCCGACAAGACCGCGGTCGAGGCGGCGATCACCGAGCTGAAGGCGGCGCTGTCGGCCGAGGACGTCGAGGCCATCAAGGCCAAGACCGAAGCCTTGACCCAGGCGTCGATGAAGATCGGCGAGGCGATCTACAAGGCGAAGGCGGCGGAAGGTGCACCGGCCGGCGAAGCGCCCCATGCCGGGCCGGAAGCCGGTCAGGCCGCCGGCGGCAATGCCGATGATGCGCGCGTGGTCGATGCCGACTTCGAGGAAGTCGACGAGCGCAAGAAGGGTCACCAGGGCTAAACACCCGGTGTCCGATCTTTAGAGAGGCAGGGGGGCGGCTCGAAGCGATTCGATGTCGCCCCCCGGTTCGTCGGGATCCGACCATATGGCGAAACAAGACTTTTACGAGCAATTGGGTGTCGGGCGCGAGGCGAGCGCCGACGACCTGAAGAAGGCCTATCGCAAGCTCGCGATGCAATATCACCCGGACCGCAATCCGGGCGACAAGGCGGCCGAGCTCAAGTTCAAGGAAATCAGCGAGGCCTATGACGTCCTGAAGGATGATCAGAAGCGCGCGGCCTACGACCGGTTCGGTCACCAGGCGTTCGAGAACGGCGGCGGCGGCCGGGCCGGTGCGGGTCCAGGCGATTTCGGCTTCGCGAGCGGCTTTGCCGATATCTTCGACGAGATGTTCGGCGATTTCGTCGGCGGTCGGCGCGGCCAGTCGGGGTCGCGCGGTTCCGACCTGCGCTACAATCTCGAAATCAGCCTCGAGGATGCGTTCAAGGGCTCGACCGCGCAGATCCGCGTGCCGACGTCGCAGGCCTGCGACAGCTGCAAGGGCAGCGGCAGCGAGGCGGGATCGAAGCCGGTCACCTGCACCACCTGTCAGGGCGCCGGCAAGGTCAGGGCGCAGCAGGGCTTCTTCACCATCGAGCGTACCTGCCCCAGCTGCGGCGGCGCCGGTCGCGTGATCGAGAATCCCTGCAAGTCCTGCGGTGGCCAAGGTCGCGTCCGCAAGGAAAAGACCCTGTCGGTCAACATCCCGGCCGGTGTCGAGGAGGGGACGCGCATCCGTCTGGCCGGCGAGGGCGAAGCGGGGATCCGGGGATCGCAACCGGGCGATCTCTACATCTTCCTGTCGGTGACGCCGCACCGGATCTTCCAGCGCGACGCCGCCAACATCCATTGCCGCGTGCCGATCCCGATGACGACCGCCTCGCTCGGCGGCCAGATCGAGGTGCCGACGATCGACGGCGCCCGCGCCCGGGTCACCATCCCGGCCGGTACCCAGTCGGGCCATCAGTTCCGCCTGAAGTCGAAGGGCATGTCGGTGCTGCGCTCGCCATCGCGCGGCGACATGTATATCGAGGCTGTGGTCGAAACCCCGGTCAACCTCACCAAGCGCCAGCAGGAACTGCTGCGCGAGTTCGAAGGCGAAGGTGGCGGCGCCAAGACCAGCCCGGAATCCGAAGGCTTCTTCGCCCGCGTCCGGGAATTCTGGGACGATCTCAGGGACTGAGACACGCGGTATGCGTTGCTGTGCAGGCGGCACGGCAACTCATCCCACGCCTGCGTCAGGCTCCGTCGATCACAATTGCTTGCAACGGAAAACCAGTCTGGGAAAATCCGACTGATTGGCACTTCACAATCACATGGAGGCCCGCATGGGCAAGGTGCGCGTATCGGGTTTTGGAGTCTCCATCGACGGCTTCGGGGCCGGCCCGGACCAGGGCCTGGAGCATCCGCTCGGCAAGCGGGGCGGGGAGTTGATGAACTGGTTCTTCCCGACCCGGGCCTTTCGATCGATGATCGGAAAAGACGGCGGGACTGACGACCGCTTCGCCGGCGCCGCGATGGAAGGCTTCGGCGCCTTCATCCTCGGCCGCAATATGTTCGGCCCGATCCGCGGCGAATGGCCGGACGACACGTGGAAGGGCTGGTGGGGCGACAATCCTCCGTATCACGCGCCGACCTTCATCCTGACCCACCACGCCCGGGCACCGATCGTCATGGAGGGCGGGACGACCTTCCATTTCGTCACCGACGGGATCGAGGCGGCACTCGCCCAGGCCAAGGCCGCCGCAGGCGACCTGGACGTGAAGATCGGCGGCGGCGTTTCGACGGTCCGCCAGTACCTGCTCGCGGGAGCGATCGACGAGGTGCAACTGGCGCTGTCGCCCGTCGTTCTGGGGCGCGGGGAATCCCTGTTCGCCGGCATCGACCTGCCGGGCCTCGGCTATCGGGTGACGGAGACGGTCCCCATGGAGCTGGCGACCCACGTCGTGCTGACGCGCTGATCCGAACACTTCCGAAGCCGGCCGGGGCTGGCGGGAGGGTTTGCCCCTACCCCGGGAACGCGCTCTCCGGCGGGAAATCCTGGCGGTCGTCCCAGGTCTTGCCCTTGACCGTTCGCTGTTGGCGGACCCAGCCGCCCTGGCCGTCGGCGCGGTAGCGGATATAGTCGACCACATCCGGCAGATCGGCCGGCAGGGCCTCGCCGGGCTTCACGGCCTGGAACCGCGGGTCGGTGAAGTCCGGGTGGCAGCTCACCTCCAGGATGCTTTCCGCCCGGTCCTTCGGTCTCAGGTGCCAGGTGATGCGGGCGGCCTGGACCAGCGTCATTTCTTCGTTTTCCCGGCTCGCGGCATCGACATAGCGCTGCCAGACGAACTTGTCGCCTTCGACCGTGACGAAGCGGGTGATCAGGCCGGCATAGAGCCCGTCGCCGGTCGAGCAGTCGTTGCCGACCGCCCAGACCGTGCGGCCACCGGCCTGCGGCAGCGCATGGTCGCCCATCGCAGCCAATTCGCAATCGAGCTGGCGTTCGGCCAGCACCTTGCCGCCGGCATCGGTCAATCGCACCAGCGCGCGGCGCGGTTCGGTCTCGGCGAAGCTCTTCTTCAGTGCGGCATCGGCGGTGACGCCGGGGGCCGTCAGGAAATCGGCCGAGTCCTTGCTGCCGCCCCACATGGCAGCGCGCATCGCCGGCGTGAAGCGAGCATCCTCCAGGATCTGGATCCGACGTTCGGCCGGCTTGCCGGCGTCGGCGACCACGGTCGATTGATGGACGACGAACTCGATCGGCTTGGCGGGCGAGCAGGCGGCGAGCAACAGCAGCAGTGACAAGGCGTAGGGGCGTGACATCGGCGATCCGCAACCAGGAAAACGTCGCGCACCCTAGAGCGATTCTCGATCACGAGGGATCGAGAATCGCTCAGACGTTATAAATCTGGAGCGATTTCTCGTCGTTCAGATGACCCCATCTGAACGGGAAGCGCTCTAGGCGACGCCAGCCGGACCCGCAATCATGCCGGACCGAACTGGGTCGCGACGTCGCCCTGGAAGGTCAGCGGCCCGGTATGGCTGAGCTTGCTCGCGAGATCGGCCCAGATCTCGCCGCCCATCGCGGTCCAGCGCTGGCAGAAGCTGAAATCCTCGGACAGGTAGGCGCCGGTCTTCCGGTCGATCAGGCAGTCGAACAGCGCGTAGCGGTGCGGACTGTCCTTCAACGGGTCGTGGGCCTGATGTTCCCGGGTATATTGCAACTCGGGGTAATGGGCCTGCATGCGCTCCAGCACAGACCGGCGGATCATCAGGAAACCGGTGCCGGCATAACGCACCTTGGCGAAACCGTCCTTCACGCCGATCCGGCCGGGCTCCAGGAACTCGATGACATAGGACAGTGCCGCCGCCTCGATCGGCTCGCGCCCTTGGGCCGCGATTGCCTTGACCTTCGGCCAGTCGATCTTCTTGGTCGGATAGATGCCCGCGGCCATGTCGGCGCCGAAATCCAGCAACCGGAATGCTTCCTCGGGCTCGAAGCCGATGTCGGCGTCGATGAACAGCAGATGGGTCGCGGACGGATTGCCGAGGAAATGTGCCACGACGTTCTGGCGCGCGCGGGTGATGAGTGCGTCGCCGCCCTGCAACAGCACGGTGAGGCCGATGCCGCGCCGGTCGCAGGCGCGCTGCAGCTTCAACAGCGAGGCAGTGAACTGACTGGTGACCTGTCCGCCATAGCAGGGGGTGCCGATGGCGAGATGGATCGGGCGATCTTCGCTCACGCCGCCTTCTCCTCGGGCAGTTCCATGGCCAGCAGGCGGGCCAGCCGCTCGGCCGACGGGGAACCAGGGGCGGCGGAATAGACGATGACGTTCAACTCGCTGGCCTCGCTCACGTTCAACACGGTGTGGTCCAGCTCCATATAGCCGACGGCGGGATGGTTGAACCGTTTCAGCCCGTCGCTTGGCGCCAGCACATCGTGCTGACGCCATAGCGGGCGGAATTCCGGACTGGCGGCCAGCAGGGCGTCGACCAGGGCCTGGAACGAGGGATGGCCGCCGGAGCGGGCGAAATTCGTGCGGAACCGCGCGATGCAGCGCCGAGCGTCGTTCTCCCAGTCCGGCAACACGCGGCGGAACCAGGGGTCGGTGAACAGCAGCCAGATCAGGTTCTGCTCCGCCTTCGGCCGCTTCGCGAAATCGGTGATGAGGCGCGCGGCACCCCGGTTCCAGGCAACCGCATCCCACCGGCCGTTGCGTACGAAGGCCGGCTGATCGTGCAGGCCGTCGATCATCCGTAAAATCAGCGGGCTGACCGAAGTGGTGGTGTCGATGAGGGCGGCCGGGGCCGAGCGGCCGGCCAGCACGAACAGGTGCGCGCGCTCGGTCGCGTCGAGCCGCAAGGCCGCTGCGATCCGGTCGAGCGCCGCCGTCGAGACCTGGATGTCCCGGCCTTGCTCGAGCCAGGTATACCAGGTGACCCCGAGGCCGGAGAGCTGGGCCACCTCTTCCCGCCGCAGGCCGGGCGTGCGGCGCCGGCCGCCGGGCGGCAACCCCACGGTCTCCGGGCGCAGCTTCGCCCGCTGGCAGACCAGGAATGCGCCGAGCCCGGGGCGGTCGACGGCGATCATGTCCATCATGGTACCTCCAATACCAGGATAAATCGTTAGATTGTCATAGTAGCACTGGACACCAATTCTGTCTCCATCGCGCTTCCGCCTCTCGTGATGTCCAGCGGGCGCCTGGGTTCGAGGAGATAGACAATGTCCGATCACGCAGCGACGCCCCGCTTCTGGGCGCCGATCTCGGTGCTGCTGTGCGGCGCCTTCGTGGTGGCGCTCGACAACTTCATCGTCAATGTCGCGATCCCCCATCTCAAGACCGATTTCGGCGCCAGCTACGCCTCGGTCCAGCTGATCGTCGTGGCCTATGGGCTGGCGTTCGGCATGACGCTCATCACCGGCGGGCGGCTGGGCGATCTCTACGGTCGCAAGCGCACCTTCCTGCTGGGGCTCGGCGGCTTCACGCTCGCTTCGCTGGTGTGCGGGTTGGCGCCGTCGCCGGCGATCCTGATCGTCGCGCGGCTGCTGCAAGGCGCGACCGGCGCGGTGCTGCATCCGCAGATCGTCGCCATGCTCCGCGTCCAGATCGCGCCCGCGCGCCGGCGCTTCGCCTTCGCGCTCTACGGCTCGGCGCTCGGCCTGGGCGCCATCGCCGGTCAGTTGTTGGGCGGCGCGCTGGTCGACTGGGACCTGTGGGGTTTGGGCTGGCGGCTCGTGTTCCTGGTCAACCTGCCGGTCGGGCTCGTGGCGCTGCCGCTCGCGGGCCTGTTGCTGGAGGAGACGCCGCGCCTGGGGCGGGTCCGGTTCGACCTGGTCGGCACCCTTCTGGCCGCCGCAACGCTCGGTGCCGTGCTGACGCCGCTCATTGTCGGCCGCGAGGCCGGCTGGCCGCTTTGGACCTGGGCGCTGCTGGCCGCCAGCGTGCCGCTCGGTATCGGTTTCGTACGCTGGGAACAGGAATTGACCTGGCTGGGCCGGGCGCCATTGGTCGATTTCCGGCTGCTGAAGGCGCCGGCCTTCGTACCGGGACTGATCCTGGCCGCGACCTTCTATACAACGCTCAATTCCTTCTATATGGCGCTGACGATGCTGCAGCAGCTGGGTCTCGGCGCCACGGCGTTCGCGACCGGCATGGTGTTCCTGCCGCTCGGCATCTGCTTCCTGGTCGGGACCCTGGCGGCGATCCGTGTCGGCGGCCGGCGCACGCTCGACCTGGGTCTGGGCCTCACCCTCGTGGGCTACGCGCTGCTGGCGTCGCTCGGTTCGGTCGCCGGGGCGGATTGGCATCCCGACGCCCTGGTGCCGGGCCTTGCCATCCTGGGGTTGGGCCAGGGCCTGTTCCTGACGCCGCTGCTCAACGTCGTGCTGACCCGGGTGCCTGCCGTCGACGCCGGTAGTGCTGCCGGCATCCTGGCGACGGCGCAGCAGGCGGGCGGTGCCCTGGGCATCGCCATCATCGGTCTGCTGTTCTTCGGCGCGCTCGACGGCGGGGCCGACGGGTTCCGGCACGGGTTCGAGCTGGCGGCGCGCTATGCGTTCGGCGCGTCGATCCTGTGTTTCGTTCTGCTGCGCCGGCTGGGCGCGTCCCAGCGGCGGGCGGCACCGCTCGGCGAAACTGAACTCGCGTGACGGGTCAGGCCGACAGCTTGGCCTTGGCGGCGGCCGGCTTCACCGCCGGTTCGCCGTCGGGCTCGACCAGCACGCGGACCAGCGCCTCGCGGATCTCGCGGATCTTGCTCTCATGCTCGATCTTCAGGCCGAAGATGTCCTTCACGTAGAAGACGTCGACGACCTTCTCGCCATAGGTCGTGATCTTGGCGCCCGAGATCTGCACGCCCTGGCCGGTCAGCGCCCGCGTCAGGTCGAACAGCAGGGCCGGCCGGTCGCGGCCGTTGACCTCGACGACCGTATGTGCCGTCGAGGCCTTGTTGTCGATCAGCACGCGCGGGGCGACCGTGAAGACGCGGGTCCGGCTCGGGAAGGCGGGTCGGCGCTTCAGTTCCTGGCGCGGGTCGAGCTTGCCGCCCAGCACATTCTCGAACAGCACGGCCAGGCGCGCCAGCTTGTCGGGCCGGTCGAACGCGCCGCCGTTCGTGTCCTGGACCCAGAACGTGTCGAGCGCCATGCCGTTCACCATGGTGGCGATGCGCGCGTCGACGATCATGGCGCCGGCCAGCGACAGCGCGCCGGCGATGCGCGAGAACAAGCCCGGGTGATCGGCGGTATAGACCGTGATCTCGGTGACGGCACGGGCCTGGTCGACCCGGTTCGCCACGGTCAGCGGGGCGGCCGACCGGTCGGCCTCGCGCATCATCCTGCCGTGGCGGGCGAGTGTCGCCGGGTCGTGCGACAGCCAGTAGAACGGATAGCCGCGCTGGGTGAAGGCCGCGAAATCGGCCGGGCTGAATTCCGGCAGCAGGTCGCGCATCTGTTCCTGCACCTTGGCGATGCGCACGTCACGGGGATCGGCGATGACCGCGCCCGACATGACCTCCTGGGAGCGATGATAGAGCTCGCGCAGCAGGGCCGCCTTCCAGCCGTTCCAGACGTTGGGGCCGACCGCCCGGATGTCGCAGGCCGTCAGGATCAACAGCAGCTTCAACCGTTCGGGCGATTGTACCAGTCCGACGAAATCCTGGATCGTCTTCGGATCGTCGATGTCGCGCTTGAAGGCGGTCCGGCTCATGACGAGGTGGTTCAGCACCAGCCACGAGACCGTCTCCGTCTCCTCGGCGTCGAGGCCGAGCCGGGGCCCGAGCTTCAGCGCGATCTTGGCGCCCAGTTCCGAATGGTCGCCCGGGCGGCCCTTGGCGATGTCGTGCAGCAGCAGCGCCAGGTAAAGCGCGCGACGCGACGCGATCCGGTCGATGATCGAGCTGGCGAGCGGCAGCTCTTCCTTCAGCTCGCCCGCCTCGATCTTGTGCAGCTGGGCCAGCGCGAAGATCGTGTGCTCGTCGACCGTGTACACATGGTACATGTCGTATTGCATCTGGGCCACGACCCGGCCGAAATCCGGGATGAAGCGCCCGAACACGCCGGCTTCGTTCAGCCGGCGCAGGCTGGTTTCCGGATCGATCCGCGACGTCAGGATCTCCATGAACAGCCGGTTCGCCTCGGGATCGATGCGCAGCTTGCCGTCGATCAGCTTCAGCGACTGGGTGACGAGCCGCAGCGCATGGGGATGGATGTCGAGCCGGTGGCTCTCGGCGACCTGGAACAGGCGCAGCAGGTTGACCGGATCGTCCTCGAACGCCCGGTCGGACACCAGCGACAGCCGTCCGCCGTCGATCTTGAAGCCCTCGATCGATTTGGTGCCCGGCAACAGGCGGCGCCACAGCGAAATCGGCTTGCGCTTCTGGTCGGCCTCCAGGGCCGCGATGAAGATGCGGGTCAGGTCACCCACGTCCTTGGCGATCAGGAAATAGTGCTTCATGAAGCGTTCGACGCCGCGCGTGCCGGCATGGTCGGTATAGCCCATGCGTTCGCCGATCTGGGTCTGCACGTCGAAGGTCAGCCGCTCCTCGGGCCGGCCGGTCAGGTAGTGCAGGTGGCAGCGCACCGTCCACAGGAAGATCTCGGCGCGGTGGAACCGGTTCGCCTCGTCCTTGGACAGGATGCCGCGCTCGACCAACTCGTCGAGGCTGCGGACGCGGAACAGGTATTTGGCGATCCAGAACAGGCCGTGGAGGTCGCGCAGGCCCCCCTTGCCCTCCTTGATGTTCGGCTCCAGCACGTAGCGGCTGTCGCCCAGGCGCTGGTGGCGCTGGTCGCGCTCGGCCAGCTTGGCATCGACGAAGCCGATACCGCTGCCTTCGATCACTTCCTGGTCGAAGCGCTTCTGTAGGTCGGCGAACAGCGCCTCGTCGCCCGAGACCAGGCGGGATTCCAGCAGGGCGGTGCGGATCGTGATGTCGCCGGTCGCCTGGCGCAGCGACTCATCGACCGACCGGGTGGCGTGGCCGACCTTCACCCCCAGGTCCCACAGGACATACAGCAGGAATTCGACGACCTGCTCGGTATGCGGCGTCGCCTTATAGGGCAGCAGGAACAGCAGGTCGATGTCGGATTGCGGCGCCAGCTCGGCCCGGCCATAGCCGCCGACCGCCACGATCGCCAGCTTCTCCCCCTTGGTCGGGTTGGAGACGGGAAACAGCGTGACCGTTGTGACCCGGTGCAAGGCGCGGACGATGGTGTCGATCAGCCAGGAATTGCCGGCCATCGCCGCGGCGCCGTCCTGGCTCGCCACGAAGCGCGCCTCGATCTCCGTCCGGCCCTGCTGCAGGACGGCCTTCAGCTCGCCGACCAGCGCCAGCTGGGTCGATGCCTTGCCGCGCCGCTCGATCGCGATGTCGAGCATCGTATCGAGCGCAACCGGATCGACGATCCGCTCGGGGTGGGTCACGTGCTGCATCCGGTCATTTCGCCGGGGAATCCCGATCGGCGCAACAACCGCATGGGAGGCGGGCGCCTTCTTCCGGCTGAATCGGACGCGCGGGCGCGACAGGGAACGCATGATCGGAGGGGTTCCGGATATCGATGACGGTCAGGCTCGAGGATGTGATGCGGCCCCTGGCCGATAAGAAGCGCCGAAGCCGCAGGGCGGCCTCGCCAAATCCTGTCAGCTTCGGCTCAATCCCACCAGACGATAGACGAGGTCGAGTGCCGCTTTGGGCGTCAGTTCGTCGGGATTGACCGCCTTGACCGCTTCCTCGACGGCCGAAGGCTCCGGCGGTGCGAGCTTCGAGGTCGGGCGGCGGGCGGCGCTGAACAGGGGCAGGTCGTCGGCGAGGCGGGTGAGCGCGCTGCCGGCCTCGCCCTGCTCCAGCAATTCCAGCACTTCCTCGGCCCGCGCGATGACCGGCTTCGGCAGGCCGGCCAGCTTCGCCACATGGATGCCGTAGGACCGGTCGGCGGCGCCTGGTGCCACCTCGTGCAGGAACACCACGTCGCCCTGCCATTCCTTGACCCGCATGGTATAGCAGGCGAGGTCGGCGAGGCGCGCGGCCAGCGCCGTCAGCTCGTGGTAATGGGTCGCGAAAAGGGCGCGGCAACGGTTCGCCTGGTGCAGATGCTCGACGGCGGCCCAGGCTATCGACAGGCCGTCATAGGTCGCGGTACCCCGGCCGATCTCGTCCAGGATGACCAGCGCCTTGATGCCGGACTGGTTCAGGATCGCCGCGGTCTCGACCATCTCGACCATGAAGGTCGATCGGCCGCGCGCCAGGTCGTCGGCGGCGCCGACCCGGCTATAGAGCCGGTCGACGATGCCGATATGGGCGCGCTCGGCCGGGACGTAGGACCCGATCTGCGCCAGCACCGCGATCAGCGCGTTCTGGCGCAGAAACGTGCTCTTGCCGGCCATGTTCGGGCCGGTCAGCAGCCACAGACGCCGGCCGGCTTCGAGCGTGCAGTCGTTGCCCACGAATTTCGCGCCGGTCGGCAGGCTGGCCTCGACGACCGGATGGCGGCCGCCCACGATCTCGAACGCGACGCTGCCGTCGATCTCCGGTCGGCAATAGCGCCGCTCGACCGCCAGCTCGCCATGGCCGGATGCCACGTCGAGCTGCGCCAGTGCCGTCGCAGCGCGCTGGATCTCTTCCGCCCGCTCGACCGTCTCGCACACCAGATCGTCGAACAGGGCGAGTTCGAGGGCCAGCGCCTTGTCGCCGGCCTGGCCGATGCGCGTCTCGATCTCGGCGAGCTCGATCGTGGTGAAGCGCATGGCGTTCGCCATGGTCTGGCGATGGATGAAGCGGCCGCCGGCGCCATAGTCGAGCTTGGACGCGTGGGTCGGCGTCACCTCGATGTAGTAGCCCAGCACGTTGTTGTGCCGGATCTTCAGGCTGGCGACGCCGGTCTCCTCGACGTAGCGCGCCTGCAGCGCGGCCATCATGCGCCGGCTCTCGTCGCGCAGGGACCGCCATTCGTCGAGTTCGCTCGAATAGCCGGCAGCAATGAACCCGCCGTCGCGCGCCAGCAGCGGCAGCTCGAGGCCGAGGGCGCGGGCCAGCCGGTCGACCAGGATCACATGTTCGCCCAGGTCGACGCCGGCAGCGCGCAGCAGGCTGCCGGCGACCGCCTCGGGGCGGGCCAGCACCAGCGGCCGGATCCGCGCCGTCGCGGCCAGGCCGTCGCGCAGGCCGGCCAGGTCGCGCGGGCCGCCGCGGCCGAGTGTCAGGCGCGACAATGCCCGCGCCATGTCCGGGCATTCCTTGAGGAAAGCGCGGATGTCGGCGCGGAACCGCTCGTCGCGCACGAAGATCTCGACCAGGTCGAGCCGCGCATTGATCAGGCCGGGATCGGTCAGCGGGCCGGCCAGCTCGGCGGCGAGCCGGCGCGCACCGGCGCCGGTAACGGTCCGGTCGATGACGGCCAAAAGGCTGCCGCGCCGCTCGCCGGTCAGGGTCTGCGACAGTTCGAGGTTGCGGCGGGTCGCGGCATCGATCTCCATGACCGCGCCGGCCGAGATGCGGCGCGGAATGCCCAGCTTTGGATGCTTGCCCTGCTGGGTCAGGTCGATGTAGTCGAGCAATGCACCGCCGGCGGCGTATTCGGCGCGCCCGAAGGTGCCGAAACCGTCGAGCGTACCGACGCCATAGAGCTGCGCCAGGCGGCGCCGGCCGCTCTCGCTGTCGAACCGCGCACCGGGCAACGGGGTCAGCACGGATTTCCAGTCGCTTAAGATATCGAACAGGTCGGGCCGCTGCAGCAGCCGGTCGGCGATCAGCAGTTCGCCGGGCGAAAGGCGCGCCAGTGCCGCGCCGACCTGGGCGGCATCGACCGGCTGAAACTCGACCTCGCCGGTCGACAGCTCGACCGAGGCCAGTGCCAGCTCCCCCGCGGCTTCGGCCAGCGCCGCCAGGAAATTGTGCCGGCGCGCGTCCAGCAGATTATCCTCGGTGATGGTGCCGCCGGTGACGATGCGCACCACGCCGCGCCGGACCGGCTGCTTGCCGCCGCGCTTCTTCGCCTCCGCCGGGTCCTCCATCTGTTCGCAGATCGCGACGCGGAAGCCCTGTCGGATCAGGCGCGACAGATACGCGTCGGCAGCGTGGACCGGCACGCCGCACATGGGAATGTCGGCGCCCTCGTGCTTGCCGCGCCGGGTCAGCGTGATGTCGAGCGCCGCCGACGCCTTGACCGCGTCGTCGAAGAACAGCTCGTAGAAATCGCCCATCCGATAGAACAGCAGGTGGTCCGGATGCTGCCGCTTGATGTCGAGGAACTGCGCCATCATCGGCGTGATCGGGCCGGAGGCGGCCTCGACCTCGGGTTCGGGAAAATCGGTTCTGCTATCGGATTCTGGCGGCATCAGGCTCTGACGGTATCGAGGCGTGGCGGGACCGCCTCGATAGCATGGTGCGTCAATTTCCACGAGACCGCCGTGATCGGCTTCCGTTAGGCTCGATCCCCAACAGGTGCGATCCGGACGGAGACCCCGGGCGGCCCAGGGGAGGATTTCAGGGCATGCGGGATTTCACGGGCAAGGTCGCGGTCGTCACCGGCGGAGCCGAGGGCATCGGCCGCGCGATCGCCGAACGGGCGGCCGCGGCGGGCATGAAACTGGTGCTGGCCGACATCGACCGCGCCCGGCTCGACGCGGCACTGGCCGACTTCGCCGGGCGCGGGATCGAGGCGATCGGGCTCGAAACGGACGTGTCCAAAGCCGACCAGGTCGACGCGCTGGCCGCCCTCGCCTTCGAACGGTTCGGCAACGTCCACCTGCTGGTGAACAACGCCGGCGTCGCCCACAACCGGCCGGTCTGGGAAACCACCCAGGCCGATTGGGACTGGGTCATGGGTGTGAACCTGTATGGCGTCATCAACGGGCTGCGGTCCTTCATCCCGACCATGCTGAAGCACGGCGAGGAGGGCCATATCGTCAATACCGCCTCGATGGCGGGCCTGCTGTCCCAGCCGGGTCTCGCGATCTATAACGCCAGCAAGCACGCGGTCGTGACCGTGTCCGAAGGGCTGCACCATGACCTGACCCTGCGCCAGTCGAAGCTGCGCGTGTCCGTGCTGTGCCCCGCCTGGGTCAAGACCCGGATCCATCAGTCGGAACGCAACCGCCCAGCCGGCCCCGGGACCTCGCCGTTCGACGGCCTGGATCCGGTCGCCAGCAAGGTCGGCCACGCGATCATGAATGCGGTCGAGAACGGCATCCCGGTGGAAGACGTTGCGAACTGCGTGTTCGACGCGATCGCGGCCCAGCGTTTCTACATCCTGACCCATCCTGCCTATAAAGATGCCATCAAGGTCCGGATGGAGGACATCCTGGAGGATCGGCCGCCGACGCTGCGTGCGGCACTTTAGGTCGACGGAAGCCTTTACCCGGGCGGCCGATCCGGGCAAAGCTCGTTGCCGATGCATTCAATCAGCCCCGCGAATGGCGTAACGGTGCCGAAAGCGGCCGTGCCGGTGCGATGAGGCTCGGGAGGAAACGAGGACATGGACGACACCACCCGTCGGGTAACGGAAGAGGAATCGCTGCGATTTCACTCGGAGGGCAAGCCCGGCAAGATCGAGATCGCGCCGACCAAGCCGCTGACCACCCAGCGTGACCTGTCGCTCGCCTATTCGCCCGGTGTCGCCTATCCGTGCCTGCATATCGCCCGAGATCCGGCGACAGCCTACGACTACACCGCCAAGGGCAATATCGTCGCGGTCATCTCGAACGGCACCGCTGTGCTGGGCTTGGGCGACCTGGGCGCGCTCGCGTCGAAGCCGGTGATGGAGGGCAAGGCGGTCCTGTTCAAGCGCTTCGCCGACATCGATTCGATCGATCTCGAGGTCGATACCCGCGACGTGGACGAGTTCATCGGCGCGGTCCGCTACCTGGGACCCAGCTTCGGCGGCATCAATCTCGAGGACATCAAGGCGCCGGAATGCTTCATCATCGAGCAGCGCCTGCGCGAGTTGATGGACATCCCGGTGTTCCATGACGACCAGCACGGCACGGCGATCATCGCGGCCGCCGGCCTGATCAACGCCTGCAACCTGACCGGCCGTACGCTGAAGGACGTGAAGCTGGTGGTGAACGGCGCCGGCGCCGCGTCCATCGCCTGCATCGAGCTGCTGAAGGCCATGGGCGTCGGCCATGACAATGTCATCATGTGCGACACCAAGGGCGTCATCTTCCAGGGCCGCACCGAAGGCATGAACCAGTGGAAGTCGGCCCACGCGGTCAAGACCGACCGGCGCACGCTCTCGGAGGCGCTCGACGGGGCAGACGCGTTCTTCGGCCTCTCGGTCAAGGGAGCGGTGACCCAGGACATGGTGAAGAAGATGGCGAAGCAGCCGATCATCTTCGCCATGGCGAACCCGGATCCGGAAATCACGCCGGAGGACGTCAAGGAAGTCCGGCCCGACGCGCTGGTCGCGACCGGCCGGTCCGATTATCCGAACCAGGTCAACAACGTCCTGGGCTTCCCCTACATCTTTCGCGGCGCGCTCGACACCCGGTCCTCGACCATCAACGAGCCGATGAAGATCGCTGCCGCCGAGGCGCTGGCGGCGCTGGCGCGCGAAGACGTGCCGGACGAGGTCGCCGCCGCCTATTCCGGGCGGCGCCTGACCTACGGCCCGGAATACCTGATCCCGTCGCCGTTCGATCCCCGGCTGATGTCCCACGTGCCCGCGGCGGTTGCCAAGGCGGCGATGGACTCGGGCGTCGCGCGCAAGCCGATCGCCGATCTGGCCGCCTATGCCCGCCAGCTGTCGGCCCGCATGAACCCGGTCGCGGGTTCGCTGCAGGGCATCTTCGAGGCGGTGCGTTCCAAGCCCAAGCGGATCGTGTTCGCCGAAGGCGAGGAAGAGAAGGTCATGCGCGCGGCCCTCGAATTCAAAAATGCGGGCTATGGCCTGCCGATCCTGATCGGACGCGAGGAGCGGGTGCACGCCACCTTGAAGTCGATCGGCCTGTCGGCGCCGGACGGCCTGGAAATCCACAACGCGCGCCTCAGCCACGCGAACAAGACCTATACGGATTTCCTGTTCAAGCGGCTGCAGCGCAAGGGTTTTCTCTATCGCGACTGCCAGCGCCTGGTGAACCAGGACCGCAACGTGTTCGCCGCCTGCATGGTGGCGATGGGCGATGCGGATGCCATGGTGACCGGGACCACGCGCAGCTATGCCGCCTCGTTCGAGGAAATCACCCGCGTGCTCGATGCGAAACCGGGCAAGCGGCTGCTGGGCCTGATGATGATGATCGCGCGCGGCCGGACCGTGTTCGTCGCCGACACGACGATCCACGAGCTGCCGACACCGGAGGAACTGGCCGACATCGCCGTGCAGGCGGCGGAGACGGCGCGCCAGATGGGCGCCGTGCCGCGCGTGGCACTGCTGTCTTTCTCCAATTTCGGCAATCCGCTGCGCGAGAAGGCCCAGCGCGTGCGCGAGGCGGTCGACGTGCTCGATCGCCGCAAGGTCGATTTCGAGTATGACGGCGAAATGTCGGCCGACGTGGCGCTCGATTTCGACCTGATGCGCAAGAGCTATCCGTTCTGCCGCCTGACCGGGCCGGCGAACGTGCTGGTCATGCCGGCGCTCCACACGGCCAATGTCGCATCCAAACTGCTGCAGCAACTGGGCGGCGGCACGGTGATTGGACCGATCCTCCTCGGCCTCGAAAAGCCGGCCCAGATCGTCGAGATGGCGGCGACCGTGTCGGACATCGTCAATCTGGCGGCGCTGGCCGCCTACGAAGCCATATCCTAGATTGTGTTACAGGTGTTTTGCGACCGTTCGATGAAATATCGGACGGCCGTCACGAAACGGTAACGGCGGTGACGGATATCTCCAAGCCACGCGGATCGGACCCGATCGTCGGGACGGAGGGGCAGGACGCCGCTTCGACAGCGATGCCGCGTCAGGAAGGTCCCCGTTCGCCCATGCCGCTGCGCCGTCTCGTCGTCTCCACGGCCCTGATGGCCAGTGTCGTATTCCTGACTTTCGCGGCGCTGGTCATTTCCGGACGCCTGCCGGTCTGGCCGGCGGTCGTCGCCTGTCTGGTCGTCGTCGGGCTGCATGCCCTGCTGCTGCGGGCCTTTCTGGATGGACTGACCCGCATCCGGACCGGCGTCGAGGAAATCCTCGTCGAGCCGGAGCGGGCGGTGCCGGTCGTGCGCTCGTCCAGCCCGGCGGTGAACGACCTATGGCTCGCCATCATGCGCCTGACCCGGGCGTGGCGGCATCGCATCCGCGGGCTGGAAATCGAATTGGCCGGCTCGAATGCGGTGCTGGCTGCCTTGCCGGACCCGCTGATCCTGGTGAACGAACGGCGCGAGGTGGTGCGCCAGAACGCCGCTGCCCAGGCGCTGTTCGGCGACCATGTGCTTCGTCGCGACCTGGCCGTGGCGCTGCGCCAGCCCACCTTGTTGGCCGCGGTCGATGCCGTCGTGGCCGGCGGCGGTGGGCGGCTCGTCGAGTTCGAGCTGACGAGTCCGGTCGAGCGCCACATGACGGCCCGGATCGACCCGTTGCCGGCCCGGACCGAGGATGGCGTCATCCTGCTGGTATCGTTGCACGATCTCACCTCGGCCAAGCGCGCCGAACAGATGCGGGCCGACTTCGTCGCCAATGCCAGCCACGAGCTGCGCACGCCGCTGTCGACCCTGGTGGGGTTTATAGAAACCCTCCAGGGGCCGGCGTCCGACGATGAAGAGGCGCGGGTCAAATTCCTCGCCATCATGCAGCAGCAGGCGTCCCGGATGGCGCGCCTGATCGAGGACCTGCTGTCGCTGTCGCGTATCGAGATGAACGAGCATCAGCCGCCGACCACGCCGATCGCGGTGGTGGCCGTGCTGCGCCATGTCGGCCAGACATTGGAAATGAAGGCGGCGGCGCGCGGCATGCCGATCGAATACGACATCGCGGACGAACAGGCCCAGGTCGTGGCCGATGCCGACGAGCTGGCGCAGCTGTTCCAGAACCTGATCGACAATGCGATCAAATATGCCCGGCCCGACACGGCGATCACGATCGGCGTCGGACCGTCGCGGCGCTTCAAGGACGGCCTCGCCATCAAGGTCCGCGACCGGGGCGAGGGCATTCCGCGCACCCATCTGCCGCGCCTGACCGAGCGGTTCTACCGGGTCGATACCGCCCGCTCGCGCGAGATGGGCGGCACCGGCCTGGGGCTGGCCATCGTCAAGCACATCATCAGCCGTCATCGTGGTCTTCTGGAGGTCGACAGCGAGATGGGCGAAGGCACGACCTTCACCGTGCATCTGCGCGGATCGATGCCGGGCGCGGCCGCCCTGCCCCCACCCGCGCCGAAATCCGACGAGAACCGCGTCATCGGGTGAACGAAGCCCCGCGCCGGACGCGGATCGGCCTTCACCAAACCAGCTTCAAACTGTCATCCAACTGTCATCTGCCGCCTGTATCTCCTCGGTCGTGAGGCAGCGCGCCGTTCGGGCTGTTAGCGTCTCACGAGAAAACTTTGGGAGATCGTCTCATGAATGCACTCAGCAGGAAGCTGATCGGGGCCGCAGTGTTCGGCACCGTCTCGCTGACCGCCGTCGGTGCCCAGGCTGCCGATATTTCCGGCGCCGGCTCGACCTTCGCCTATCCGATCCTCTCCAAGTGGGCCGAAGCCTACAAGGCGAAGGCCAGCATCGGCATGAACTACCAGTCGATCGGGTCGGGCGGCGGCATCAAGCAGATCAACGCCAAGACCGTCGATTTCGGCGCCACCGACATGCCGCTCGAGCAGAAGGATCTCGACGGTCCCGGCCTGGCCCAGTTCCCGATCATCATGGGCGGCATCGTTCCGGTCATCAACGTCAAGGGCATCGACGCCGGTAAGCTCAAGCTGACCGGCAAGATCCTGGCCGACATCTATCTCGGCACCATCACCAACTGGAACGACAAGCAGATCGCCGCGGTCAACCCGGGCCTGAAGCTGCCGGACCTGGCGATCGCGCCGGTCTATCGGTCGGACGGGTCGGGCACGACCTTCAACTTCACCTACTACCTGGCCGAGGAATCGCCGGCGTGGAAGGACAAGATCGGCGTCAATACCGCCGTGCAGTTCCCCTCGGGCATCGGCGGCAAGGGCAACGAAGGCGTTTCGGCCTTCACCAGCCGGACCGACGGCGCCATCGGCTATGTCGAATATGCCTACGCCAAGCAGAACAAGCTGGCCTACGCACTGGTCCAGAACAAGGATGGCGCGTTCCCAGAGCCGAACCTGAAGAGCTTCCAGGCGGCAGCGGCCAACGCCGATTGGGCCCATGCCGTGGGCTTCCGCGTGATCCTGGCCAACCAGCCGGGCAAGGACAGCTGGCCGATGACCGCCTCGACCTGGGCGCTCGTCTACAAGAACCAGGACAAGGCCGAGACCGGCAAGTCCGTGCTGACCTTCTTCGACTATGCCTACAAGAACGGCCAGCCGGCCGCCGAGGCGCTCGACTACGTCTCGATGCCCGAGAACGTGGTCAAGCTGATCGAAGACAGCTGGGCCAAGGACGTCAAGGGCGACGGCAAGCCGCTCTGGCCGTAACGGCCCGACCAAGCCGGGGTTTGAAAAGCGCGGGGGAAGGGCGGCTCATGCTACCCTTCCCCTTGCGTGCATGAGGAGCGAACGCGACCGTGGTCGATATTCCCAGCAGCGACAGCAGTCCCCGCCTGCGCGGCCCCCAGCATCTGTTCGATGGGTTGTTCCGCGGTGCCACGCTGTTCTTCGGATTATTCATCCTCCTGATCCTGGGGGGCGTGGCGGTCTCGCTCGTCGTCGGCTCGTCCACGGCGTTCAGCAAATTCGGCTTCGCGTTCCTGGTGACCGACACCTGGAACCCGGCGACCGACAAGTTCGGTGCGCTGGTGCCGATCTACGGCACGCTCGTGACGTCGGTCATCGCCATGGTCGTGGGTGTTCCCCTGAGCTTCGGCGTCGCGGTCTTCATTACCGAGCTGTGCCCGCCGCTCTTGAAGCGGCCGCTGTCGATCGCGATCGAGCTCCTGGCCGGCATCCCCA
This sequence comes from Aliidongia sp., assembly GCF_035943795.1. Classification (NCBI taxonomy): domain Bacteria; kingdom Pseudomonadati; phylum Pseudomonadota; class Alphaproteobacteria; order Rhodospirillales; family Dongiaceae; genus Aliidongia; species Aliidongia sp. Next base: position 41,349 of record NZ_DASZBY010000027.1, read on the forward strand.
GCATCATCTACGGCATCTGGGGCCTGTTCGTGTTCGCACCCTTTCTGCAGGCCACCGTGCAGCCTTTCCTGATCCATACCCTGGGCGCGGTCCCGGTGCTGGGCGCGCTGTTCGCCGGGCCGCCGTTCGGCATCGGCATCCTGACCGCCGGCCTGATCCTGGCGATCATGGTGCTGCCGTTCATCTCGTCGATCATGCGCGACGTGTTCGAGACCGTGCCGCCGATGCTGCGCGAATCCGCCTACGGCCTCGGCTGCACGACCTGGGAAGTGGTCTGGCGCGTGGTGCTGCCCTACACCAAGGTCGGCGTGGTCGGCGGCATCATGCTGGGCCTGGGCCGCGCCATGGGCGAGACCATGGCCGTCACCTTCGTCATCGGCAACGCCCACCGCATCACCACCTCGCTGCTGGCGCCGGGCACGACGATCTCGTCCGCGCTCGCCAACGAGTTCACCGAGGCGTCGGGCGACACCTACCAATCGTCGCTGATCGCGCTCGGCCTGATCCTGTTCATCATCACCTTCATCGTGCTGGCGGCGGCGAAATACATGCTGATCCGCATGCAGCGCCAGGCGGGGAGCTGAGCCATGGCCAAGGACCTCGCGCGCTACGCCCGGCGCCGGCGCAAGAACTGGGTCATCCTCAGCCTGTCGCTGGTTGCCACCGGCATCGGCCTGTTCTTCCTGGGCGCCATTCTCTACGCGCTCCTGACCGAAGGCGTGGCCGCGATCCGGCCATCCCTGTTCACCCAGATGACGCCGGCGCCCGGCAGCGACGGCGGCTTGCTGAACGCGATCTACGGTTCGGCGATCATGACGCTCGTCGGCACCGTGGTCGGCACGCCGATCGGCATCCTGGTCGGGACCTATGTCGCGGAATACAGCCGCGGCAACAAGCTGGGCCAGACGATCCAGTTCATCAACGACGTGCTGCTGTCGGCGCCTTCGATCATCATCGGCCTGTTCGTCTATCAGCTGATGGTCGTGCCGATGGGCCATTTCTCCGGTTGGGCCGGCAGCATGACCTTGGCCATCCTGGTCGTGCCGGTGGTGACGCGCACCACGGTCGACATGCTGGTGCTGGTGCCGAACGCGTTGCGCGAGGCGGCGGCGGCGCTCGGCACGCCGAAATGGAAGATCACGGTTTCGGTCTGCTATCGCGCGGCGCGCCAGGGCATGCTGACCGGCATCATGCTGGCGGTCGCGCGCATCAGCGGTGAAACTGCACCCCTTCTCTTCACCGTGCTCTCCAACCAGTTCTGGAGCACGGACATGAACAAGTCGATCGCGAACCTTCCGGTGGTGATCTCGAATTTCGCGCTCAGCCCCTATCCGGACTGGCAGCGGCTCGCCTGGGGCGGGGCGCTGCTGATCACGCTGACGATCCTGATCCTGAATATCACCGCTCGGTCCCTCGCCTCTTTCGGTGGTGCCAAACAATGAGTTCGGAACCCATGAAGACGATCCCCGGCAATCAGGCCTTCGCCGATGCCACCAAGCCCACCCTCAGCACGACGCCCGTGCCGCCGACGCGCGATCCGGTCGCGGCCGGCCAACTGGTCGAGAAGATCCAGATCAAGGACCTGCGCTTCTACTACAAGAAGTTCGAAGCGTTGAAATCGATCAGCCTCAACCTCGCCGACAAGAAGGTCACCGCCTTCATCGGTCCGTCGGGCTGCGGCAAGTCGACCCTGCTGCGGGTGCTGAACCGCATGTATGCGCTCTATCCCGAGCAGCGGGCCGAGGGCGAGGTGCTGGTCGACGGCGCCAACATCCTCGATCCCAAGATCGACCTCAACCTGCTACGCGCCAAGATCGGCATGGTGTTCCAGAAGCCCACGCCGTTTCCGATGTCGATTTTCGACAACATTGCCTTCGGCATCAATCTGTACGAGGACCTGCCGCGTTCCGAGCTCGAGGACCGGGTGGAGCAGGCGCTGCGCAAGGCGGCACTCTGGACCGAGGTCAAGGACAAGCTGAAGCAATCGGGCCTGGGCCTGTCGGGTGGCCAGCAGCAGCGCCTGTGCATCGCGCGCGCCATCGCGGTCAAGCCCGAGATCCTGCTGCTGGACGAACCCTGCTCGGCACTGGATCCGATCTCGACTCAGAAGATCGAAGAGCTGATCTCGGAACTGAAGACCGACTATTGCATCGTCATCGTCACCCATTCGATGCAGCAGGCGGCGCGCAGCTCCGACTTCACGGCCTTCATGTACCTGGGCGAGCTGATCGAATTCAACGATACCGAGACGGTGTTCACGAACCCGCACAACAAGCGCACCGAAGACTACATCACCGGCCGGTTCGGCTGAGGAGCAGGCCATGCCTACCGATCACATCATGAAGAGCTACGACGAGGAACTGACCCGCCTCAACAACGCCATCATCCGCATGGGCGGATTGGCGGAGAGCCAGGTCGCCGCCGCGATCCAGGCGACGATCAAGCGCGACAGCGAACTCGCCCACGAGGTCGTGCAGAACGATGCGGCGGTCGACGCGCTCGAGGCCGAGGTCGAGGCGCTGGCCATGCGGCTCCTGGCACTGCGCCAGCCGATGGCCCGCGACCTGCGCGAAATCGTTTCGTCGCTCAAGATCGCGGCCGACCTCGAACGGATCTGCGACTATGCCGCGAACGTGGCCAAGCGCTCGATCGCGCTCAATCAGGCGCCGGTCGCGAAGCCGGTCTACGCCATTCCGCGCATGGGCAAGCTGGCCCAGGCGCTGATCAAGGACGTGCTCGACGCCTACGTGCAGGGCGATGCCGACAAGGCCATGCACGTCTGGCTGAGCGACGAGGAACTGGACGAGCTCTACACCAGCCTGTTCCGCGAGCTGCTGACCTACATGATGGAAGATCCGCGCAGCATCACCGCCGGCACGCATCTGCTGTTCATGGCCAAGAACATCGAGCGGATCGGCGACCACGCGACCAATATCGCCGAGACGATCTATTACCTGATTCACGGCAAGCCGCTGAAGGAGACCCGGCCCAAGCGCGACCGGTCCAGCTCCTCCGTGGTCCTTCCGGGCCCGATGGCGGTCGCCACCAACGAGAGCGAGCACGAGGCGAAATGAAGCCCCTGGTCATGATCGTCGAGGACGAGGCCCCCCTCGTCACCCTGCTGAAGTACAACCTGGAAAAGGAAGGCTTCGGCGTCTGCGAGGCGACCGATGGCGAGGATGCCCTGGTCCAGATCGCCGAGCGCAAGCCGGACGTCGTGCTGCTCGACTGGATGCTGCCGCTGGTCTCGGGCATCGAGGTCTGCCGCCAGATCCGCCGCTCGCCGGCGTCCCGCACCCTGCCGGTCATCATGCTGACCGCGCGCGGCGAGGAAACCGACAAGATCCGCGGCCTGAACAGCGGCGCCGACGATTACATCACCAAGCCGTTCAGCCCGTCGGAGCTGATCGCCCGGGTGCGCGCCGTGATGCGGCGGGCCAAGCCCGACAGTGCCGAAGAGACCCTGTCCTTCGCCGACGTCTCGATGGATCTGGCAGCCCATCGTGTGACCCGCGGCGGTCGCCCAATCCACTTGGGCCCGACCGAGTTCCGCCTGCTGCGTTTCCTGCTGGAGCATCCGGGCCGGGTGTTCTCGCGCGAACAGTTGCTGGATGCGGTCTGGGGCCACGACGTCTATGTCGAGCCGCGCACTGTCGACGTGCACATTCGCCGTCTGCGCAAGGCGCTGAACGGGCCGACCGAGATCGACATCATCCGCACCGTCCGTTCCGCGGGCTACGCACTGGACGAAGCGCGGGATTGACCGCATTACGCAAGGGGCCGGGCATCCCCGGCCGGCTCCTCCGCCAGGCCTTCCTGCCGGCGCAGCATGAGCCACGCCAGCAGCACGAGACCGGGCAGCGGAAGTCCGATCGAAATGATGAAGAACCATAGCCAGCCGAGCCAATCGGCGACCGCCCCGCCGGCGGAAACGAAGAAGTTGCGGGCGAACGCCGCCAGCGCCGACAGCAGCGCATATTGCGTAGCCGTGTAGGTGCGGCTGCACAAAGCCGATAGGTAAGCGACGAACGCCGCCGATCCGATCCCGCCGGCGATGTTTTCGAAGGCGATGGTCAGGGTCAGCAGGGTCAGATCATGGCCGGCGAGCGCCTGCAGCACATACATGGCGTTGGACCCCATCTGCAGGATCGCGCCGATCAGCAGGGTTTTGAAGGTCCCGAACCGATAGACCAGCGCGCCGCCCAGGGCGATACCGCCGATCGTGGCGATGACGCCGAACACCTTGCTGATGCCGGCGATCTCGCCCAGAGAGAAGCCGAGCGAACGATACAGCAGATTGGCGTAATGGCCGGTTACCGCGTCGGCCATCTTGTAGACTAAAACGAAGACCAGGATGCCGATCCAGCCGCGATGCCGGGCGAAATCACGGAACGGGGCCAGCACCGTCGCCGCGAAGCCGCCGCGCGGCGGCCGGTCGACCGTGGGCTCGGCCGTGGCGAGCACGGTCGCCACGCCGACCAGCATCAACCCGGCCATGATCCGATAGGCGATCTGCCAGCCCCAGGCCTCGGCGGCATAGAGCGCGCCGGCACCGGCCGCGATCATGCCCAGGCGATAGCCGAACTGGGTCGCGGCCGCGCCGGCACCCTGCTCCTCTGGTAATAACAGCTCGACGCGATAGGCATCGACGACGATGTCCTGGCTGGCCGAGAAGAAGGCGACGAGCACGGCCATCGCCGCCGTCGCGACCGGTGCCGTCGCCGGGTCGGTCAGGCTGATGCCGACCAGACTGGCGGCGACGCCGATCTGGAACAGCAGCGCCCAGGACCGGCGCCGGCCGAGGAGCGCGGTCAGGCCGGGAATACCCAG
>NZ_DASZBY010000028.1:0-10013 GCF_035943795.1 Aliidongia sp.
AGCCAGAAACTGTCGAAATCATCGTGGTCGTGCTCGCCTTCGCCGTCATGGACCGACTTGCGGCCGGCGACATCGTCCTCGGCGGCGGCCCCCAGGCCCAACAGGACAGAGGCCGGCAACTCGCCGAAGCTCGCCTTCACCGTCTTGACGCCGGGCCGGGTGAAGCGGGCGATTTCCGCATGCGCCACCGCGATCGACGGCTCTTCGAGCAGGTCGGTCTTGGTCAGCACGACCAGGTCGGCGCAGGCGAGCTGGTCGTGGAACAGTTCCTCCAGCGGCGCGTCATGCTCGAAATTCAGGTCGGCGGCACGCTGGGCCGCGAGCAGCACGGGATCCGTCGCGAACCGGCCGGCGGCGGTGGCATCGGCATCGATGACCGCGACCACGCCGTCGACCGTGACCCGGGTGCGGACCGACGGCCAGTCGAACGCCTGGACCAGCGGCTTCGGCAGCGCCAGGCCCGACGTCTCGATGATGATATGGTCGGGCGGCTGGGCGCGGCCGAGCAGCGCCTCCATGGTCGGCAGGAAATCGTCGGCGACGGTGCAGCAGATGCAGCCGTTCGCCAGCTCGACGATGTCTTCCGCACGGCAGGTCTCGGACGCGCAGCCCTTCAGCAGGTCGCCGTCGAAGCCGAGCTCGCCGAATTCATTGACGATCAGCGCCAGGCGGCGGCCGCCGGCGTTCGCGATCAGGTGGCGGATGAGGGTCGTCTTGCCGGCACCGAGGAAGCCGGTGACGATGGTCGCGGGGATCTTGGTCGTCTGGGACACGCTCGTCGAACTCCAACAGCTCGCCATCGCGTGCAAAGGCCGGTCCCCGAGAGTTCATTCGGAAACCATCCCGCCGGTGCACCCCGCCCGTCGTTGCCGCTCTGGCGCGTTTCGACGGCAGGTCTCCTGGCTCGCGGGTCGGTGCCTGGCGCATCCGCCTTCCCGGGACATCCCAGTGGCGCAACAGATGCCGGCTCGTCGCTTACAGTTGCGGGGGCAGCCGCGGCTTCACCCGCGTTCCCTTTTGATCCCCCGGAGGGGAACCGTCGAAGGGACATTCTAGGCGAGCCGGCCTCCGGGGGAAAGGGGGTGCCCAACGCAGAACGGTTGCGCGCGGAACCGGCGGGCGGCAAGGTGCCGGCAGCGAGGGCGCCCGGAGCGCCCCCAGGAGAGATCATGAGCCTGCCCGCCATCCTGCGCGATCGCCTGCAACTGCCTGTCATCGCGTCGCCGCTGTTCATCATCTCGTGTCCGGACCTGGTGATCGCCCAGTGCAAGGCCGGCGTGGTCGGCAGCTTTCCGGCCCTGAACGCCCGGCCCGCCGAAGTGCTGGAGCAATGGCTGGAACGGATCACGCGCGAACTCGCCGACTATGATGCGGCCCATCCGGACCGGCCCTCAGCCCCGTTCGCGGTCAACCAGATCGTCCATAAATCCAACGACCGGCTGGAACACGACCTGGCGCTCTGCGTCAAATATCGCGTGCCGATCGTCATCACCTCGCTGGGCGCGCGGGAAGACCTGAACGCGGCCGTCCATTCCTATGGCGGCATCGTGCTGCATGACGTGATCAACGACAAATTCGCCCGCAAGGCGATCGACAAGGGCGCCGACGGGCTGATCGCAGTCGCCTCGGGCGCCGGCGGCCATGCCGGCGTGCTGTCGCCGTTCGCCTTGATCCAGGAGATCCGCGAATGGTTCTCCGGCCCGGTCGTACTGTCGGGCGCCATCGCCAACGGCGGCGCGGTACTGGCGGCTGAGGCCATGGGCGCCGACCTCGCCTATGTCGGGTCCGCCTTCATCGCGACGGCGGAGGCGAATGCGACCGAGGCCTACAAGCAGGCGATCGTCGACGGCCGGGCGGACGACATCGTCTATACCAACCTGTTCACCGGCGTGCACGGCAACTATCTGAAAGCCTCGATCGTCCAGGCCGGGCTCGATCCGGACCATCTGCCGGAATCCGACCCGTCCCAGATGAATTTCGGCGGCAGCGCCAAGTCGAAAGCCTGGCGCGACATCTGGGGTTCCGGCCAGGGCATCGGCGCGGTCAAGTCGGTGGTCGGTGCCGAGGCACTGGTCGATCGGCTGAAGCAGGAATATGCCGCCGCCCGCGCCCGCCTCCTGCCGGCCCGGCAAGCCGCCGAATAGCGACAGAGACTTTTTGAGAGACGTTGTCCGATGAACTCCGCCCACTTCCTTCGCCGACCGCTCGTAGCACTGGCCATCGTCCTTTCGCTCGCCGCCTGCAACGGCGACGAGGCGCACAAGCCGTTCACCATCGCGGTCACCACGCCCAATGGCGAGCCGCTGGCGACACCACCGCTGCAGGGCTTCGATTCGCCCGGCTGCCCGGCCATCCTCGGCACCTGGTTCGACCGGATCGACACGAGGCACGACGGCGTGATCGACCGCGCCGAGTTCATGGCGGATGCCGAGATCCAGTTCAACCGCATGGACCTGAACCATGACGGCACCATCACGCCGGGCACGCTCGCGCAATATCGCGCCGGCTTCGAGGGCCACGAACCGCTGAAGCCATTGAACCGCGTCGGCGGGGGCGGTGGCGACGGCAGCGCCAGACCGGTGCTGGTCGCGGATGCCAGCAGCATCTCCACTTCCAATTCGTCCAGCACCGGGGCCAGCGGCTCGTCGGGCGGGTCGAACCCCGGGTATGGCAAGAAATCGCGTTCGATCAGCGATCTGGTCCAAGGAGGCGGCTATGATCCGCGCGTCGAGCCGGATCCGGTGATGTCGGCCGACACGAGCCTGCGGTTCCAAGTCACGAAGAAGGACTTCATGGACCAGGCGGCCAGGCGCTTCGCCAAGCTGGACATGGATCGCGCCGGCCGGATCACGCGGCAACAGGCCATGCTGTGGTGCCTGAAGCAGGTCCGCTGGCCGGACCAGGTGCAGTAGCAGGTGGCCCCTGCCTCAATAGTGGAATTCGGCGAAGACGACCTGATCGTCGGCGAGCGGAAAGGTGCGCACGGTCATCCGTTCGCCGTTGAGGGCGACCGGCACCGATCGGGACGGTCCGGCATCGAAGCCGCGGGTCACCGCATCGACCGCCGGTATGCCGTCGTCGACGCCGGGCGGTTCCGTCCCGTCGATGGTAAAGACGTCCCGGCCGTGGGCGAGGTAGCCGCGGGGCCGGACCAGGGTCACGAGGCTGCCGGCCCTGGCGCGGTGAGCCGGATCGAGCGGCGCCAATCGCAGGTCCAGATAGCGCCATGAGCGGGGAAACGGCGTCCGGTAGATATGGCTCGTCGGATAGCCGGCAGCGGCAACCACGAATTCGTAATAGGCCGTCGGGCTGCCGGTGAACGGTCCCCATCGGCCGTCGGCGTCGATCGTCCGGCGATGGACCGCCGGTCCCAGGCGAACGCCCGTCGCGGGATCGACCTCGTAGAGCTCGACCGTGGCGCCCACCAGCGGAAGGTTGGTCGGCGCGCCGTTTTCGGTTCCACTGACCAGCCCGTCGAGGACCGGATGATCGATCGGCGTCGGGTCGAGCGTCGCCGGGTCATGGCCGGTCACCGCCCGGTACATCTCCTGGAATGCCAGGCGGTGGAACGCGGATTCCCGGTGATCGAGGCCGGGCAGCTCGATGTTGCGTGCGCCCTCCAGCGCCGGACCGTCATGGTTCACGAAGGTCGGCACATAGGGAAATCCGACGAACCGACCGGTCCGCTGCGCGAACTTGTCCAGATGGTCGCTGCGCAGGGTCACGAAGCGGACGCCGGGATCGGCCTCGGGCGGCCGGTTGAGGCCCGACAGGAACGGACCGTCGCCGTTGAATTCCGACGCGCGCTTGAACGGCAGGGCGAACACGCCGTGGTTGGGCACGCCGGCAAGGATCGCGAGCGCCACGGTCGCGCGGCCGCCGTCGTTGCGGATATAGTCGCGGATCGGATAGCCGCCGCGGGATGAGCCGACGAGCACGAGCCTGGTCCGTCCGGTCGCGGCCAGGACCTGGTCGACCGCCTGCTTCAATTCGGCCGTCTGATCGGCCGTGCTGCTGCGATTGGGCTCCGGCACGTCGTCGGCAGCGCGCGCCATCGGGTGCGGAAAATCCACCGCACTCAGCAAGGCCGGATCGTAGCCGTTGCTTTCGAAGCGCCAGATGTCGGTCTCCCACAGCGCGGCACTGTCGCCATTGCCATGGACGAACAGGATCGGCGGATCCGCCTCGGCGGCCACGGCCGGCAAGGGTGCCAACGCGAACAGCGCCGCCAGGAACCGCAAACCGACTTCGAGCCTCATCGCTTCCCGGCACTCCGCAGAATGAACCCGGCCTCGCTGGGCCGGTGGGGTCATCACTGCATCGACCTAAGCCGACACGCAAGGATGCCGAGAAGGCGGAAGCCTTTTTCCATCTCCCGCCTGCGTGGGGATGGCGAGGAGGTGGGCTCCCTCAATTCCCCTTCACCGGAAACTGCGCGGCCTTGAGGAACTGGTCGTAGAACCGGTCGAGGTCGACCCCCTCCACGATCGTCACCTTGCGTTCGCCCTGGTGCGGCGTGATCGCTTCGGGCCAGACATGGACCTGGCCGTAGTGCATGCCGTGCTCCAGGTCGACATCCATGTAGGCCTCGATCTGGCTGGTCACCAGGCTGCGGTCGACCGCGACAGCGGCGGCCATTTCGTCCCAGAGCGGTAGCTTGATGGTGTATTTGGCCAGGAACTCGGTGACCGGCGTCTTGACCGACGCCATGCGCTCGATCAGGTCCGGCGACATCATGGTCTGGTTCGTGACGGTGCCGAGCGAAGTGATGTGGGCCCAGGGCGCGGTCAGCACGATATGCGCCGCCTCCGGGTCGAACAGGATGTTGAAGTCGGAGTTGAAGTCCGCGTCGCCGGTCACCTGTTGCGGGTTGTTGCCGATCAGGCCGCCCATGAACACCAGTTCCTTGGCGAGGCCGGCGAATTCGGGATCGAGCCGGATCGCCAGCGCCAGGTTGGTCAGCGGTCCGGTCGCGAGGATCGTCACCTGGTGTGGATATTCGCGCACCTGCCGGATCAGGAAATCCGCGGCAGTGCCGGGGGCCGGCTTGGTCGTGGGATTGCCCGACGGATTGTCCGGCACCAGGTACGGCTCGTTCGGGTGGAAATTTTCCCCCGGCTTCGGGTCGTTCCAGGCGCCTTTCCAAGGGATCTTGCCGTAGGCCTGTTCCCAGGCGCGCATACGCTCGGCCGAATTGACCAGCGGGAAGACCGCGCCGTTCACCACCGGCAGGTCGGTGCGTCGGGCGATCTCGAGAAAGCGCAGCAGATGGGCGGTTTCCTCGTCGCGCCAGCCGTCGCCGCTCACCACCGTGAACCCCAGCACGCGCACGGCGGGATTGCCGATCAGCATGACGACCGGCTGGATGTCCGGCCCGCCCGGGCCGATGAAATCATTGTCGTGCACGACCAGCATCGGCTCCGCCGCCCGGGCGTGCGGCGCGACGGCGAGCATGAGGGCCGCCAGGGCGAGGCCGGCGAACGAGAAGCGCATGGGATCGAATTCCTGGAAGAAAAAGGGGCCGGGCAAGCCCGACCCCTGGATCGCCGTGGCCGACGCTTAGAACTTGTACCGAAGCTCCACACCATAGGTGCGGGGATCGTTGACGAAGCCGGTCAGGTTGTCGAAATCGACCGCCCCCGTCACCTTCACCTCATCGAGGATGTTATGCACGTAGCCGGCGACTTCGAACCCGCGGGCATGATCGATGTAGCCGATGCGCAGCCCGCCCAGCAGCAGGGACTGGCCGGTGAATTCCTTCGCCGAATAGAGGAAGAAATTCTCGGTGCTGCGATAGGACCAGTCGGTCAGCCCGTAGATCTCGTTGTCCTTGTTCATCGGGATGCTGTAGCGCGCGGAGCCATTCACCACCCAGCGCGGCGCGTTCGGCAGCGGATTATGGTTGATCTTGACGTTGCCGGTCACCGGATCAATCGGGTTGGTCACGGTGCAGAACGGGCAGCGCCCGACCTCGAGGCTGGAGTCCTGGATCTGGGTGAAGTTGTAGCTGCCGCTGGTGGTCAGCAGCAATTCGTCGATCGGCTTGTACTCGAACTCCACCTCGAAGCCCTCGCCGATCGCCGACTTGGCATTGATCAGGTTGGTGCCCTGGGACGAGCCGCCGACCGCGGCCAGCTGCAGATTGTCCGTATCCCAAGCATAGGCGGTGAGGTTGAGGTTGGCGCGATGGTTGAGCAGGCTCGACTTCAGACCCACTTCGTAGGAGGTCGTCGTTTCCGCCTTGGTAATCGACAGCGGCGCCGGACCCGAGAAGCCGTCGAATTCCACGTTGCGGCCATCGAGCGCCGGCGCCAGGTAGCCGGTGGCGATCCGGCCATAGACGTTCATGTCCGGCGTCACCGCATAGGTGGCAGTGAGGTCGAACGTCGTGTCGGAGTCGCTGGTGTGCAGCGTGGGTCGGATCGGATTGAAGCAGCCGATGAAGCAGCCGACGTTATAATCCTTGGAGTCCGTGCTGAAGCGCACGCCGGCACCCAGCGTCAGATCGTCGGTCACCTTGTAGGTTGCGGAATCGAACACGCCGAACGATTCCGTCCCTTGCGTCTGGTTCATCGACACCGCGGTCGAGCCATCCGCGTTGTAGGAGAACGAGTCGACCCGCAGGTATTCGTGGAAATAGAAGAAGCCGCCCTGGTTGAAGAACCGGCCATCGCCGTTCGTCGACAGGCGCAATTCCTGTGTGATCTGGTCGAGGCCCGGGACCGAGTCGCTGGTCTCGTCGGTGAACAGGTTCGGGCCGGACGTGCCGAGCGGCGGCGGGACCGAGAAATTGCCGCCATCAATGTCGCCACGGCTGCGGATGCTGCCATGCTCGTAGGCGCTGACCGAGGTCAGGGTTACCGGACCGAAGTCGTTGTTGATGGTGAGATGCGTGCCCCAGGTGCCGAGGTTCTGGTAATTGTCGCCATCGAGATTGACCTGGTCGACCTTGAAGCCCGGCGCCAGATTGTTGGTACCTGGCTGGATCACGTTGGCGCGGAACACGCGCGCGGTGCCGTCGAGCGAGCGGCCGTCGAACTCGAGCAGCGCATCCAGCGTGTCGGTCGGTTTGAACAGCAGCTGCAGTCGGGCGGCGGTGTCGGTGTAGCCTTCCAGGTTCTTGTTGTAGGCGGTCGCCGCATTGGTGTTATGGACCCAGTCGTCGCGCCGCTCCTCGAGGACCGACAGGCGGAAGTCGAGCTTGTTCGGGATGATCGCGCCACCGACCGCCGCGGTGAAATCGAGCGTGTTGTAATTGCCGTAGCTGAGGTCGACGAAGCCGCTGTAATCGTCGTTCGGCCGCTTCGAATCGACCTTGACCACGCCGGCCGGGGTGTTGCGGCCGAACAGCGTACCCTGCGGACCACGCAGGACCTCGACGTCCTGCACGTCGAAGATCGGGAACGCCTTCAGGATCGGGTTTTCCACGACCACGTCGTCATAGACGACCGAGACCGGCTGCTGCGCGTTGTAGGTGAAGTCGGAATTGCCGAGGCCGCGGATATAGAAGCGCGGATAGGTGCGGCCGAACGAGGATTCGACGTTGAGGCTGGGCACCCGCGACGCTAGGAAGCGGATATCGTCGCCGCTCGAGGTCAGCACATCCAGCGTCTGGGCGTTGAGCGACGTGACCGCGATCGGCACATCCTTTTCATATTCCGGCTTATGTTCCGCCGTCACGACGATCTGTTCGAGCGCCGGTGCGGCGGCGGTCTGCGTCGCCGCGTTCTGCGCGCGCGCCGGCGTCGCTCCCCCCGTCATCAACGCCATCGCCGAGACGCCGCAGGCGCCCAGCAAGAATGTCCGACGGGCCGTTGCCGGTCCAAGCCTGAAGCCCCTCATCACCAGTCCCCCATTTTCAATATTCATGAACCGAGCGGCGCGGCGCCCCGACCTCTCCGGATCGCCAGGCCGCACCCCCTTTACCCTGAAGCCTGTCGCCCTGCGGCTTTCGAATATCGCGCCACGATAGGCGCCGATGAATGTCCTGATCGCGGCAGCGTTCGCATTCCGGTAGCAGGATCCGTGCCAGCGGGCGAGCCGGAATGGGCGCCGGGCATCTCTCCCACGACGGGCCGTGGCCCGCGGATCACAGTGTGCTCGCCGGCGCCGGAGACAGGTGCCTGGCCGCCGGCCGACCAAATCCACGGCAGGCTGCATATCGATCTGCCCGGATTTCGTGTGTTGCCGTTTCAGCAACAGGCCGGGTGATGTCCCGCGCCCCGACCCTCACGGCTCCGGCTTCGCCAGGGCCCGCCCGATCATGGCGACAGCCCGGTCGATTTCCATCTCGGTCGTGAAGCGGCCGAGGCCGAAACGCAGGGTCGCTTGCGCGGCCGGAGCGTCGAGGCCGAGGGCGCTCAGGACCGAGGAGGGTGCGCCGCTCTCCGCTTGGCAGGCAGCACCGGTCGACAGGGCCAGGTCCGGCAGGTCCGCCATGAGATCGGTCGCGTCGAGGCCGGGGAAGGTCAGGCTGAGCGTGCCCGCGACGCAATAAGCGGGATTGCCGTTGCGGCGCAATCCCGGGACGCGACGGCGCAGCCCCTGCCACAGGCGCTCGCCGAGCCGGGCGATGCCGGCCTGCTCCGCTTCCGTGACGACGAGCGCGCAGGCCTGGCCGAAACCGACGCAAAGCGGCGTCGGCAGGGTGCCCGGCCGCAGCCCACGTTCCTGCCCGCCGCCGTCCAGCAGCGGCACCGGGTCGTTGGATGCGCACTGGCGCACGTAGAGCGCCCCTACTCCCGGCGGTCCGTAGAGCTTGTGGGCACTGAGGCTCAACAGGTCGATTTTCGACGCGCCAACGTCGATCGGCAGCCTGCCGGCCGCCTGGGCCGCGTCGCTGTGGAACAGGATGCCGCGCGCCCGGCACAGCGCGCCGATCTCGGCCAGCGGCTGGATCACGCCGGTTTCATTGTTCACCGCCATGACCGAGACCAGGATCGTGTCGGACCGAAGCGCCTGGGCGACATGGTCCGGATCGACCCGGCCGCCGCCATCGACCGGCAGGATGGTGACCGTCCAGCCCTCGCGAGCCAGCGCCGCCAGGGGTTCCAGCACCGAGGCATGCTCGGTGGCGACGGTCACGATATGGCGGCCGCGGCCGGCCCAGGCCCGGGCAATGCCCTTCAGGGCCAGGTTGTTGGCCTCGGTAGCGCCGGAGGTGAAGATGATTTCGGCCGGCCGGGCCGCGATCAGCGAGGCCACCTGGCGGCGGGCCTGCTCGATCGCTGCCGCGGCCGCCCGTCCCGGTGCGTGGTGGCGATTGTGCGGATTGGCGGCGGCTGCCGAAAAAAACGGCAGCATGGCATCGAGCACGCGCGGATCGCACGGCGTGGTCGCCGGGCAATCCAGATAGATCACGGGCGCGCCTGCTCGCGGCATCGGTCAGTAGCGGATCTTGTCCGGCTTGCGCTCCCACAGGGCGAAAGCCGCCAGGGCTTCCTCGGGCAGCAGCCGGTCGGTCGGGATGTGGCGCAGTTCGACGGGACGCGGGATCTCGTCATAGAGAAAGGCATCGTCGAAGCCGATCCGCGCCGCGTCGGCCCGCCCATTGGCGTAATGGATCCGGTCGAGCCGTGCCCAATAGATCGCGGCCAGGCACATCGGGCAAGGCTCGCAACTGGTGTAGATCTGGCAGCCGGCGAGGCTGAAATCATGCAGGGCCGCGCATGCGTTGCGGATCGCCACGATCTCGGCATGGGCGGTCGGATCATGCGACGAGGTCACACGGTTGGCGCCCTCGGCGATGATGCGGCCGTCTTTGACGATGACCGCGCCGAACGGGCCGCCGCCGCCGGAACGGGCCTGCTCGACCGACAGCGCGATGGCACGGCGCATGAAGATTTCGGCGCTCACGTCACGCTCCTCCGTTCGATGCCTTGGCGGCATCCGGCATCGGGGGTCGCAGCCGGACGACCTGATCGATCTGCAGAATCTGCGCCGCGACCGCGACGGCAATCTCGGCCGGATGCTTGCTGCCGGCACCCGCGATGCCGATCGGGCAGACCAGCCGG